>JARBTX010000153.1 GCA_029239975.1 Anaerocolumna sp. | reverse complement strand
CGCAATTGGAACAAGTGAAAGTTAGAATAATCTTTCATTATGCAAGTTTTAGATATTCGAATCTAGAACTTGTGTTGTGCAAATAACAGCTTAGAAATGAGGAATAATATGATTGAAAAATTATTACATACACCAGAAGGTGTAAGAGATATTTATAATTCCGAATGTGAAAGAAAATTACAATTGCAAAATAGTCTACATCATATTATGAAATTACATGGTTTTAGGGATATACAAACTCCTACTTTTGAGTTTTTTGATATATTTAGTAAAGAACGTGGAACGGTTTCATCAAAAGACATGTACAAATTTTTTGACCGAGATGGAAATACTTTAGTGTTAAGACCTGATATTACTCCATCGATTGCTAGATGTGTTGCAAAATATTATAAAGATGAAGAATTTCCTATCCGGTTAAGTTATATGGGAAGTACCTTTATTAATAACAGTAGTTATCAAGGAAAATTAAAGGAAGTGACACAACTTGGTGCTGAATTAATGAATGACGATTCAACCGATGCAGATGCTGAAATGTTAGCTTTAACAATCGAATGTTTATTACAAGCAGGTTTAGAAGAATTTCAAGTTGAAATCGGTGAAGCAGATTTTTTCCGTAGTTTGGTAGATGAAGCTGGTTTTGACGAGGAAGAAGAAACTCAATTGAGGTTATTAATCGAACAAAAGAATATGTTCGGTGTCGAAGAAATGGTAGAAAATAAAGACATTAGTAATGAATTAAAAAAAGTATTATTAACCTTACCAGAATTGTTTGGAACCTTGGATATATTAACCTATGCAAAAAGTTTAACTAGGAATGAAAGAGCTCTAAAATCCATTTGGCGTTTAGAACAATTATATACAATTCTTTCCGTATATGGACTAGAAAAGTATATTACATTTGATCTTGGTATGTTAAGTAAATACAATTATTACACCGGTATTATATTTAAGGCTTATACTTATGGTACAGGTGATACCATTGCCAATGGTGGACGATATGATAATTTAGTTGGACAGTTTGGTAAAAAAGCGCCGGCAATCGGTCTTGCAATTATGGTAGATCAGCTAATGCTTGCACTATCAAGGCAAAAGATAGATACAAAAATAGAAGCGGAAAATACTTTAATTTTATATAAAGATGAGCTATTAGAGAATGCAATAATCCTTGCTAATCATTTCAGAAGCACAGATATGAATATTGAGTTATTACGTAAAAATCCAGCGAAATCGATTAAAGATTATATTGAATATGCGAATCGCAATGATATCGGTGGTATATTATATTTTGAGACCTCAGAGCTTATCAAAGTTATCCATGCTGATACAGGAGATATACAAGAAGCTAGTATTAAAGATTTTATGTAAATATGGAGGTTATATGAGATATTTAACATTTGCATTGGCGAAAGGTAGATTAGCAAAAAAGACTCTAGAAATATTAGAACAAATTGGATTTACCTGTGATGAAATGAAAGATCCAGATTCCAGAAAATTAATTTTTGTCAATGAAGAACAAAAAATTAAAATATTCTTAGCAAAAGCAACGGATGTTCCAACTTACGTGGAATACGGAGCGGCAGATATTGGTGTAGTAGGAAGAGATACTATATTAGAAGAAGGTCGTAAATTATACGAAGTGATTGATTTAGGTCTAGGTAAATGCAGGATGTGTGTAGCAGGTCCAAAAGAAGCAAAAGAACTATTACAACATGGGGAATTAATTCGAGTTGCAACAAAGTATCCGAATATAGCAAAAGACTATTTTTATAATAAAAAACATCAGACAGTAGAAATTATCAAATTAAATGGTTCCATTGAATTAGCACCAATAGTAGGTTTGTCAGAAGTGATTGTAGATATCGTAGAAACTGGATCAACCTTACGTGAAAATGGATTGGATGTATTAGAAGAAATTTGCACATTATCCGCACGTATGGTAGTAAATCAGGTAAGTATGAAGATGGAACATGAGAGAATTACAAAGTTAATTAGTGATCTAAGGGAAGTATTATCACGTAATTAGGAGGATGGTTATGAGAATAGTAAAACTGGATGATAAATCAAAAAATGATATTTTGGAAAATTTATTAAAAAGAAGCCCAAATCAGTATGAAGAATATACGCTTGCAGTAAATCAAATTATTGAAGATGTAAAATTAAGAAAAGATGCAGCCATTTTTGATTACACCAAACGATTTGATAAAGCAGATATTAGTTCTGATACGATTCGTGTAACAGAAGCTGAAATAGAAGAAGCATATTCTATCATAGATTCATCTATAATAGAAGTAATTAGAAAAGCAGCAGCCAATATAAGAACATATCACGCAAAACAAAAGCAATATAGCTGGTTTGATAGCGAACCAAACGGAATTATTCTGGGGCAAAAAGTAACCCCTATTGGAGCAGTTGGTGTATATGTACCAGGTGGGAAAGCAGCATATCCATCTAGTGTACTAATGAATGTTATTCCTGCTAAAGTTGCTGGAGTAGAACGTATTGCCATGGTAACGCCACCAGATAAAGATGGTAAAGTTTATGCGGGTACTTTAGTAGCTGCAAAAGAGGCTGGTGTTACAGAAATTTATAAAGTAGGTGGGGCACAAGCGATCGCCGCTTTGGCACATGGAACAGAAAGTATTAAGAAAGTTGACAAGATTGTTGGACCTGGCAATATTTATGTTGCTCTTGCAAAAAAAGCAGTATACGGGCATGTAAGTATAGATTCGATTGCTGGACCTAGTGAAATCCTTGTTATTGCAGATGAAACTGCAAATCCAAAATATGTAGCTGCAGATTTATTATCACAAGCAGAACATGATGAATTAGCTTCTGCCATATTAGTAACTACTAGTAAAGATGTAGCTGAGCAAGTATCTAATTGGGTGGATAAATTTGTAGCAGAACTTTCAAGAACAGAAATTATGCAAAAGTCTTTAGATAATTACGGTTATATTTTGTTAACTGATACATTAGATGAAGCTATTGAAACTGCCAATGAAATTGCTTCGGAGCATCTAGAAATTATAACAAAAGATCCGTTTAACGTTATGACAAAGATAAAAAATGCGGGAGCTATTTTCCTTGGAGAGTATAGTAGCGAGCCGTTAGGTGATTATTTTGCAGGACCAAATCATGTATTACCAACCAATGGAACAGCAAAATTCTTTTCTCCGTTAAGTGTGGACGATTTTATAAAGAAGTCCAGTATTATATCCTATTCAAAAGAAGCGTTAGAACCGATTTACCCAGATATCGTAAAGTTTGCTAAAGCAGAAGGCTTAACAGCACATGCGAACTCCATTGCAGTTCGATTTGAAGAATAAATGTGGTGTTTATATAATTAAATTGCCTATATCTAATGATAATTTAAAAGGGGGAGTAAGATACATGTCTAGAAGAGCTGTGATTAATCGAAAAACACAGGAAACAGATATAAACTTGGAACTTGAATTAGATGGAACGGGAGCTTCCACTGTAGATACTGGAATTGGATTTTTTGACCATATGTTGAATAATTTTGCGAAGCACGGTTTTTTTAATTTAACATTATCTACAAAGGGTGATTTATATGTGGATGGACATCATACCGTTGAAGATACAGGGATTGTCTTAGGTCAAGCGATAAAAAATGCATTAGGAGATAAGCAAGGAATTAAGAGATATGGTAATTTTATACTTCCTATGGATGATGCATTAATCCTATGTGCTCTTGACTTATCTGGACGTCCGTATTTAGTATATGATGTAACTTTAACAGGTGATAAAGTTGGTTATCTGGATACAGAATTAGTAAAAGAATTTTTCTATGCAGTTTCCTATTCAGCAGGTATGAATTTGCATATAAAAATGTTACATGGGTCAAATAATCATCATATCATAGAGGCTATCTTTAAAGCATTTGCAAAAGCCTTAGATCAAGCTGTTAGCATTGATGAAAGAATAGATGGTGTTCTGTCTACGAAAGGCACCGTGGATTGATAGGAATAAAGTTTGAAAAGTTTGGAGGCGTAAAGTTGTATAAAAAAATCATCCCGTATATTAATTGTGAAAATGAATTACCTGTTAACATTATAAATGAAGCGGTGCAATATGACATTGGTGGCGCAGACGAACTGTTTGTTTATAATTATTCCAAGGATGAAGCTTCAAGAGAAGAATTTTTAGGAGTAGTAAAAGAATTAACAAAACAAATTGACATCCCAGTTATTATAGGATGTTTCGTAAAACGGTTTGAAGATGTGAAAAAGGCATTATATACTGGAGCTTCCTATGTGGTTGTGAAAAATTCAATATGTAATGATGATAATGTGATTAAAGAAGCTACGGACCGTTTCGGTAAAGATAAAATAATTGTTGAAATCGAAGACTATAAAGATAGTTACAATCAGGATTTAATGGATCACTTTCTTGAGATTGGTGTATATGCGTGCATTTTAAAACATGTTGAATTATCGAAAGACTTCATGGAGATAATAGACGCATCAAAACTTCCTATTATCATTCGTGATAGTTTATCAAGAAATGACATTCTATCCTTAATGGAACCCCAAAATATAATAGGAGTTTCTACAAACTATTATAAAAATAAAGATATGTTTAAAGCGAAACGTTCTTTAAAGGCACAAAGTATAGACGTAAATACATTCGATAGTAGTATGGACTTTCATGAATTTAAATTAAATAGTGATGGGTTAATACCTGCTATCGTACAAGATTATAAAACGAGTGAAGTTTTGATGATGGCTTACATGGACGAAGAAGCGTATCATAAAACAATTGAGACTGGTAAAATGACATATCACAGTAGAAGCAGAAATGAACTGTGGGTAAAAGGTGATACATCAGGACACTATCAGTATGTAAAATCATTAAGTATTGATTGTGATAAAGATACAATACTCGCAAAAGTAGCACAAGTAGGACCAGCATGTCACACTGGTAGTCGTTCTTGCTTTTTTAATGAATTAGTAAAAAAAGAGTATGATGATACCAATCCGTTAACCGTATTTCAAGATGTGTACGACGTAATTATGGATCGTAAGAAAAATCCAAAAGAAGGTTCCTATACTAATTATTTATTCGATAAAGGAATTGATAAAATTCTTAAAAAATGTGGAGAAGAAGCTACTGAAATTATTATTGCAGCAAAAAATCCAGATGCAGAAGAGTTAAAATATGAAATATCAGATTTTCTATATCATATGATGGTTCTAATGGCGGAATGTAATTTAGATTGGTCTGATATTGTAAAAGAACTTGCACATAGAAGGTAGATTGTACAGGTATAAGAATTAATATAAAAATTAATAAACTTAGGAAAATTGTTTATAATAATATAAGTACAATTTTGAATATAGCTTTATGCTAATATTAAAATTAATACTAAAAAATAATATTAAAAATAATATAAAAGTAAATTTTAAGATATTGTAAAAGATATTATTAAGGTATTATATATGATATTATTTAAACTGTAAAAAATGTTTTACAGGAAAGAAGGCACTATGAATTTACTATTAAGTTTATGGCAATATGGATTTACTTATGTTGTTATTATGGCAATAGCTGTATGTGGTGTTTTTGTAGGAAAGGCTTTAAAAGAGAAAAAGTCGAATAATCAAACTAAGTAGTATTGGAAAATTTTTAAAAAAAGCTTGCATTTAAAATATATGAATGCTATAATGAACAAATGTAAGTGTGATACGTAGAAGATAGGGAGTGGACGAAAGTCCACTCTTTGTATTTGTGTAGAGAAGATATTAAATACAAGCCTTTCGTGGTTGTGTGAAAAGTCAAGATGTTCCACAAAGTGAATTGTTTAATATTCACTTAACAAATATGTGCTGACGCTGTGATTTACAGGTATCGGTAGTATGGAGACATTGTGAGCAATCATGATTTTTTCACAAAGTGAATTGAACGATTCACTATGTAAATTTGTGCTGACTCTTGAATTTACGGGGTATTGGCAGTATGGAGGTATACGATGACAAAAAAAGAAGAATACGAATTAAAAACAGAAAAATTATTAGAGCCAATTTTACAAAGTCATAACTTTGAATTAGTAGATGTAGAGTATGTTAAAGAAGGCGGTAATTGGTTTTTACGCGCATATATTGACAAAGATGGGGGCATCTCCGTTGATGATTGTGAGATTGTTAGTAGAATTCTTAGTGACTTATTAGATAAACATGATTTTATTCCAGATGCATATATTCTTGAAGTAAGTTCTCCAGGACTTGGTAGACAATTAAAGAAAGAAAAAGATTATGCAAGAAGTATTAATAAAGAAGTTGAGATAAAATTATATAAGCCTATTGAGAAACAAAAAGAGTATGTTGGTATACTACTAAGCTATGATACAGAAACAATTAAGATAGAACTAGATGACGAAAGTACGATGGATATTCCAAGATCTAATATCGCATTAATTCGACTGGCTTTTGATTTTTAATAAGCCTGGCTTTTGAATTTTATAAGCCTAACCTAGATAGAACAATATTGAGGAGGATTAACTAAAATGAACAATAACAAAGAGTTAATTGATGCATTAAATCAAATCGAAAGGGAAAAAGATATCAGCAAAGACATTTTATTAGAAGCAATTGAGAACTCACTTGTAGCTGCATGTAAAAACCATTTCGGTAAAGCAGATAACATCAAAGTAACGATTAACAGAGAATCAGGAGCAGTTGGTGTTTATGCAGAAAGAGAAATCGTTGAGGAATTAGTTGATCCTGTAACACAGATCAGTGTGGTTGAAGCAAGACTTAAATTTCCAAAAAATGATATCGGTGATATAGTTAATGTTGAAGTAACTCCTAAGAATTTCGGACGTATCGCAGCACAAAAAGCAAAACAGGTTGTTGTACAAAAGATTCGCGAAGAAGAAAGAAAAGTATTATACAACCAATATTACAGTAAAGAAAAAGATGTTGTAACTGGAATTGTACAACGTTATGTAGGAAATAATGTAAGTATAAATTTAGGTAAGGTAGACGCAGTATTAACAGAAAATGAACAAGTAAAAAGCGAGCGTTTCAGACCTACGGAACGTATAAAATTATACGTTTTAGAAGTAAAAGATACAACAAAAGGTCCAAGAATTACAGTTTCAAGAACACATCCAGAATTAGTTAAAAGATTGTTTGAAGCAGAAGTAACAGAAGTAAAAGATGGAACAGTTGAAATCAAGAGTATCTCAAGAGAAGCTGGTTCAAGAACGAAGATGGCAGTGTATTCAAACAACTCTGATGTAGAT
>JARBTX010000152.1 GCA_029239975.1 Anaerocolumna sp. | reverse complement strand
TACGTAATCGTTTCACCGGAACTCCTGAAAGACCACGTTTAGCTGTGTTTAGAAGTAATAATCATATGTACGCTCAAATTATTGACGATACAGTTGGTAATACTTTAGTCTCAGCTTCTACACTTCAAAAGGATGTTAAGGCTGAATTAGACAAAACAAACGATGTAGCTGCAGCAGCATATTTAGGAACTGTTATTGCAAAGAAAGCATTGGAAAAAGGTATTACAGCAGTTGTCTTTGATAGAGGCGGATTTATATATCAAGGAAAAATTAAAGCATTAGCAGAAGCAGCAAGAGAAGCTGGTCTGGAATTCTAAGCAAGGAGGAAAACGCATGAAACGTAATATCATTGATGCTAGTCAATTAGAATTAGAAGATAAAGTAGTATCAATCAAACGTGTAACTAAAGTTGTTAAAGGTGGACGTAACTTCAGATTTACAGCATTAGTTGTTGTTGGTGACAAGAACGGACACGTTGGTGCAGGTTTAGGAAAAGCAGCTGAAATTCCAGAAGCGATTCGTAAAGGAAAAGAAGATGCGATTAAGAAATTAATAAGCTTACCAATCGATGAGAACGGTAGCGTACCACATGACTATATCGGTAAATTCGGTAGTGCTTCTGTATTATTAAAGCGTTCACCTGAAGGTACTGGTGTTATCGCAGGAGGTCCAGCACGTAACGTACTTGAACTTGCAGGATTTAAGAATATCCGTACTAAGTCACTTGGTTCCAACAACAAACAAAACGTAGTACTTGCTACAATCGACGGATTAAGTAAATTAAAGACTCCTGAAGAGGTAGCTAAGCTTCGTGGTATTTCTGTAGAAGACATGTTAGGTTAGGAGGGGCTAAAAATGGCAGATAAATTAAAAATAACTTTAGTAAAATCTACAATTGGCTCAATCCCAAAGCATAAGAAAACAGTAGAAGCTTTAGGACTTCGTAAAGTTTATAAAACTGTTGAAATGCCGGACAATGCAGCAGTAAGAGGCATGATTGATCAAGTTAGACATTTAGTAAAGGTTGAAGAGATATAATTAAGCAAGTAAGGAGGTGTACTCAATGAATTTATCAGAATTAAGACCTGCTGACGGTTCCAAACAAAGTGCAAACTTTAGAAAAGGCCGTGGACATGGTTCAGGAAATGGTAAAACTGCAGGTAAAGGACATAAAGGACAAAAAGCACGTTCTGGAGCACCTAGAGTAGGCTTTGAAGGTGGTCAAACTCCTTTAATCCGTATATTACCAAAAAGAGGTTTTACTAATAGAAACACAAAAGAAATTATTGCAGTTAATATAGATAGGTTAAATGTATTTGAAGATGGCGCCGTTGTTACCGTTGAATCATTAATGGAAGTTGGCATCATTAAGAACCCAAAAGATGGTGTTAAAATTCTTGGAAATGGAGAACTTACTAAGAAGCTTGATGTTAAGGTGAATGCATTTAGTGGAACTGCAACCGAAAAAATTAAAGCTCTTGGTGGAAATGCTGAGGTGATTTAGGATATGTTTAAGACGTTCCGAAATGCTTTAAAGATTAAGGATATAAGAAGTAAATTAGTGTTTACATTTCTTGCACTAATTATTGTAAGGCTAGGCTCCCTGCTTCCTGTACCGCGTATCGATAGAGAGTACTTCTCGCTTTGGATCGGAAATCAGACATCATTAGGCTTTTTTGATACACTAACAGGTGGATCTTTTACACAAATGTCAATCTTTGCATTGAATATAACACCTTATATTACTTCCTCCATCATTATGCAATTGCTTACTATAGCAATTCCTAAGTTGGAGGAACTCCAAAAAGAAGGCGAAGACGGTAGAAAGAAAATTGCTGAATATACTCGTTATGTAACAGTAGCTTTAGCTCTTATCGAATCCATCGCGATGGCTATCGGCTTCGGCAACTCCGGAGTACTTGAAGGTGGACTTACTTTTTCAAATGTTGCAATTATCGTTACTGCTTTAACAGCAGGTTCAGCTTTCTTAATGTGGTTAGGAGAGAGAATTACTTCTAAAGGCGTTGGAAATGGTATTTCAGTTATCCTTTTAATTAATATCATTGCTCGTATGCCTAGTGATTTCATGAACTTATACAGAAAATTTATCTTAGGTGCATCTAATGTAGCTGGTGGTGTTTTAGCTGCAATTATTATCATTTTAGTAGTAGTTGCTATGGTTGTATTCATCATTATTTTACAAAATGCTCAAAGAAAAATTCCTGTACAATATGCGAAAAAAGTACAAGGTAGAAAAATGGTTGGTGGGCAATCTTCTCACATTCCATTAAAAGTAAATACTGCTGGTGTAATTCCTGTAATCTTTGCAAGTTCTCTTATGCAATTCCCGATTGTTATATCTGGAATTTTAGGAGTTGAACCTGCAAGAGCATACATGTGGCCAAAAGTATTGTACTTATTAAACCAAAATACATGGTTAAATTTCAAATCATGGGGCGAATTTAAATATTCAATTGGTTTATTAATTTATGTTGCTTTAGTTATATTCTTCGCTTACTTCTATACATCCATTACTTTTAATCCTATAGAAGTATCTAATAATATGAAAAAGCAAGGTGGATTTATCCCTGGTATTCGTCCAGGTAAACCTACTACAGATTATTTAAATAAAGTACTCAATAATATTATCTTTATTGGTGCTATAGGCCTTACAGTTGTTGCTATAGTTCCTATTTTCTTCTCAGGAGCGTTTGGCGCAGATGTATCTTTCGGTGGAACTTCTTTAATCATCGTTGTTGGTGTTGTTCTTGAAACAATGAAACAAATTGAGTCACAGATGTTAGTTCGTCACTACAAAGGATTTCTAAACGATTAATAGACATAATATATTTTGTAAAGGCGGGGCTTAGCTCCGCCATTTGCAGATTAAGCAATTATTTAGAACAATAATATAAGCAATTGCGAAACTATATAGTTTATCAAGTTAATTATACAATATATATGAATTTTCTAGCTTCAGTTCCCTAAGGGGCAAGATTCTGCTATAAATTGTACGTATTGTATAATCAACAGGTCATCTTTGATGTTTCGCAATTACCTATAGAATAATAATATGTTATAAGGAGATTACTATGAAAATTATCATGTTAGGTGCACCAGGTGCAGGTAAAGGAACACAAGCTAAAAGAATCGCTGATAAATATAGTATTCCACACATCTCTACAGGAGATATCTTTAGAGCAAACATTAAAAACGGTACTGAACTTGGCAAGAAAGCAAAAACTTACATGGATCAAGGTTTATTAGTACCGGATGAGTTAGTAGTTGATTTAGTAGTTGATCGTTTTAAAGAAGCAGACTGTGCAAATGGATATGTATTAGATGGTTTCCCAAGAACTATTCCACAAGCAGAAGCTTTGGATACAGCTTTAACAGCAATTGGTGAAAGCGTTGATTATGCAGTTAACGTAGAAGTTCCAGATTCTAATATTGTTGCAAGAATGTCAGGTCGTAGAGCTTGTTTAAATTGTGGAGCAACATATCATTTAGAACACATTCCAACTAAAGTGGAAGGAATCTGTGATGTATGTGGATCTGAAATTGTTTTAAGAGAAGATGATAAGCCAGAAACAGTATTAAACCGTTTAAAAGTTTATCATGATCAAACACAACCATTAATTGATTACTATACAAAAAAAGGTATTTTAAAAGAAGTTGATGGAACAAAAGATATGGCTGAAGTATTTGATGCTATCATAGCTATTTTAGAAAAGTAATTCTACTCTAAGCTATTATAGTTATACATTCAGTTTTAAGTGTTTTATGTATCGGAGGTACTATGTCAGTAATAATTAAATCAGATAGAGAAATTGAATACATGCGTGAAGCTGGCAAGATCTTAGCAATTGTACATGACGAGTTGGAGAAGTTTCTAAAACCCGGTATATCTACATTTGATATTGATAAAAAAGCGTATGATATTATAAAAAGTTATGATTGTATACCATCCTTTCTAAATTATAATGGATACCCTGCTTCTGTTTGTGTATCCGTGAATGAACAAGTTGTTCATGGAATACCTAATAAGAAGACATTCTTAAAAGATGGCGATATAGTTAGTTTAGATGCTGGTGTGATTTATAAAGGTTATCATTCTGATGCCGCAAGAACATGGGCTATCGGTGAAATCACTGAGGAAGCTAAGAAACTTATTGAAGTTACAAAGGAAAGCTTTTTTGTAGGTATTAAATATGCAAAAGCAGGCAATCATCTATATGAGATTTCATCCGCTATCCAAGAATATGTTGAATCTTTTGGATTCTCAATCGTAAGAGATTTAGTTGGTCATGGAATCGGTGCTAATCTACATGAAGAACCTCAAATACCTAACTTCCGTCAAAAAAGAAGAGGCTTAAAACTTGAGCCAGGTATGACTCTTGCTATTGAACCTATGGTAAATGCAGGTAGATACGATGTATATTGGGAAGATGATGACTGGACAGTTGTAACAGAAGATGGTTCTTTATCAGCACACTATGAAAATACGATTCTTATTACAGACGGTGAACCTGAAATATTAACGATTCGTAAAGAAGAAAAGTAAAATCACTACCCTTAATGGTATATGTATCCTAATACATCAGAGGGAGACTTATAATATGTTAGAACTGAATTTCGGCAGTTTTGTATTATCAAAGGCCGGGCACGACAAAGATGAAATCTTTGTCATACTTAAAGCTGATTCTGAATATGTATATTTATTGGATGGTATCTATAAAACGTTTGAGAAACCAAAGAAAAAGAACAGGAAACATGTTCATTTAATAGAATATACAGATGAAAATTTGAATCTTAAATTTAAGAATCACGAGAAAATAATCAACGAAGATATAAAAAGAGCAATTAAACTTTATAGAAATAGTAAGAAGTAATGATTGTAATGTAAGATATGTCGTCATAAATTCAACATTTCTTATAATCGTGGAGGTGACATAATGTCAAAAACAGATGTAGTAGAAATTGAAGGAACCGTAATCGAGAAGTTACCAAACGCTATGTTCCAAGTTGAGTTAGAAAATGGACACAGAGTATTAGCTCACATTAGTGGGAAGCTACGAATGAACTTCATAAAAATTGTACCAGGTGATAAAGTTACCTTAGAATTATCTCCATACGATTTAACTAAAGGTAGAATTATTTGGCGTGACAAATAATTTATATGCAGCTTGCAAGATAAAAAATAAAATGTTATTTTTTACTTGATTAATTATAACTTAAGTGCTATAATGATAAGCGGACTTTTTTTGAAAGGAGTGAATTACTGTGAAAGTAAGGTCATCAGTAAAACCAATCTGCGAAAAGTGTAAGATTATTAAAAGAAAGGGTAGTATCAGAGTAATCTGTGAAAATCCTAGACACAAACAAAGACAAGGCTAATATACAATAGAAGAGTCGGACCAATTAAATTGGAGGTCTTCGATTGTTTTATATAATTATAGTTCTTGCTTTTTGTGTTACAATCTGCACTTGCAATTGTGATATTGTGAACAATTAATTTAATACTTATTACATGCTGATTTTTGTATCAGATACAATCAAGTACGATAATTGTTTTGAACAGCATGTCATTATCATGAGTTCAGCGAATAGAGGAATATTGTCCTTTATTTGTCACAATTTAAAGCGGCTGGCAATGAGACACCAGGGAGTGTTGTTCATTGCAAAATTAATTTGAAATATGTTTTAAGAAAAGTAACATTTAATTGAAGAGAGTGAAAGATAAGTATGCATTTCACCATATGTACACAAAGATGCTACATATGATACTTTTAATGGAACTCTAAAATTTTAACGGAGGTGTATTCACGCATGGCTCGTATCAGTGGTGTAGATTTACCAAGAGAGAAACGTGTAGAAATCGGTCTTACTTATATCTATGGTATCGGTAGAGTAAGTTCAAACCGTATTCTTGAAAAAGCAAATGTTAATCCTGACACACGTGTTAGAGATTTAACTGACGAAGAAGTAGGTAGAATTCGTGATATAATTGATGCAACACAACAAGTTGAAGGTGATTTACGTAGAGAAATCGCTTTAAACATTAAGAGACTTCAAGAAATCGGATGCTATAGAGGAATCCGTCATAGAAAAGGTCTTCCAGTTCGTGGTCAAAAAACTAAGACAAACGCTAGAACCAGAAAAGGACCAAAGCGTACAGTTGCAAATAAGAAGAAATAATAGAAGTAGTTAAAAATCCAATAGGAGGGTTTGTTAAATGGCTAAAAAGATAGCAAAAAAAGTGGCTAAGAAACGTGTTAAGAAAAACGTCGATCGTGGACAGGCACATATCCAGTCATCTTTTAACAATACAATTGTTACTCTGACAGATGCAGAAGGCAATGCTCTTTCATGGGCTAGTGCTGGTGGATTAGGATTTAGAGGTTCTAGAAAATCAACTCCATATGCAGCTCAGATGGCAGCAGAAACTGCAGCAAAGGCAGCATTAGTACATGGTTTAAGAACAGTTGATGTAATGGTTAAAGGACCAGGTTCAGGTAGAGAAGCAGCAATTCGTGCGCTTCAAGCTTGTGGTATTGAAGTAACCAGTATTAAGGATGTCACTCCGGTTCCACACAACGGATGTAGACCACCTAAACGCAGAAGAGTCTAATAGGAGGTAAGTAACGATGGCAAGAGACATGGGTCCTGTTTTAAAGAAATGTAGAACACTTGGTCTAGAACCAGCTTACTTAGGAATTGATAAGAAGTCCAATAGAACTTCATCAAGAGCTGGTAAAAAAGTAAGTGAGTACGGCACACAATTAAGAGAAAAACAAAAAGCTAAATTCATATATGGAGTTCTTGAAAAACCTTTCAGAAACAACTTTGAAAAAGCTAAGAAGATGAAATATGGTACTACAGGTGAAAACCTTATGATTCTTCTTGAACTTAGATTGGACAACGTTGTTTTCCGTTTAGGTTTTGGTAGAACAAGAAGTGAAGCAAGACAGATCGTAGATCACAAACACGTATTAGTAAATGGAAAAAGCATCAACATTCCATCATATGTAGTAAAAGCAGGAGACGTAATTGAAATCAAAGAAAAATTCAAGAGCGCTCAAAGATATAAAGATGTATTAGAAGTAACTGCTGGTAGAACAGTTCCAGCTTGGCTTGAAGTAAACCATGAAGCTCTTAGCGGTACAGTAAAAGAGATTCCTTCAAGAGACCAAATCGATGTTCCGGTAAATGAAATGCTTATCGTCGAGTTGTATTCTAAGTAATCATTAATCGTATCATAATAACCCAAAAGGAGGGTCCTATTGTGTTTGATT
>JARBTX010000180.1 GCA_029239975.1 Anaerocolumna sp. | reverse complement strand
CAGTGACCACAGCTACAGTTCTTATGAACTTAAGTATAGCACCTGGGACCATGACAGAAAAGTAACTTATTAACTATGTAGGTATGATAGGATGACCAACGATCCATCCAACACCTATATCATAAAAATAAGTCTATAGACTCTGTGATTGAGGTCTATAAACTTATAATACGAGGAGTAAATAATTATGGGAGATATTTTAAAGATTGAGTATGATATGGAGGATATGGCTGTAGGCATTAAAGAAGCCATAATGAAAGAATTAAGTAAAGAATTAGCTGAAGAAATCAAGTCTGAGTTAAAAGCGGAAATGAGAGAAAAGTTATTTGGTAAAGTAAAAGAGTCTATTGAAAATAATACATATGAGTTAGTTCAAAACATGATAAATGATATATACAATACAGAAAAGATTGTCATAGGTGGTGGATGGAAGGAAGAAGCAAAAGAATTCACACTGAAAGAATATGTAATTGAGCAAGTAAAAGAAGTGATTGTAAACAATAAGTGTGATGGTAAGGGATATGGAAGCACATCATTCCAAGAATGGTTTACTAAAAAATGTGTTGATCCAGACATTCAGAAAATCATTGAGAAGGAAATCTCAAATATTCGTAATGATGTAAATTATAAGGTTAAAAATATGTTTGATACAAGTACTAAGCAGATGCTTTCTGAAGCCGTTCTAAGTGTTCTGATGGCTAATGATACATATAAAAAGATTGAAGGTAGTATTGCAAGTATAGCAAGTAAATAAAATTATATATCGTATAAGATGAAATAGAGGGTTTATCTGATGAAAGGAGTAAATAAATGAAAGCAGTATGGGTAAAAGCTGATGATTGGCAAGGAATGTTTATTGATGGAAATCTAGCTTATGAAGGTCATGAAATTAGCTTCAGAGAATTTAAGGAGATTTGTAAGCGCAACAAGCTAAACGGTTCTGACGTTGAAGAAAAATGGGTTACTGATGACTATTATGATAGATACCTGAGTAGATATGGTAGCTTCCCAAATGATTTATCGGAAGTTGAATTACAAGAAAATTAGCACATCAAAAGAAAATTTATCTTAATAGGAAGGAGATATTAAATGGGAAATATTATTAATGGTGTTGCGTCTGAGTATGAAATGCCAAGAGAACCAAGATTATACGAAAGTAAATTACCAACGACTGGTTGTAACGTTCCTATGCCACCTGTAAAGCAACTTAGAGATGAAACGTGTGAAGATTGCGCAAAATCAGACATGTGTAGTATTCAAGAAGAATTTATGAGAGCATATAAAGACATTTTAGAAATTGAAGGTAGAACGAATGTGTTTATCAATACGTCGGTTAAGTGTAAGAAGTTTTTACGGAAACCTTCTGTAAATGGTATACGATAAAGCTGTTATTTTAAAGGAAGGAGATGAAAACATGAAACCAATCGTGGTTTATGATATTGAAAAGTATGATGGAGATGAAAACTTATTATTAATTAACAAAGGTGTGTTTAATAAGTTATTAGAAGATGTATATAACGCAGGAATACAAGACGCAAACAAAAACAATTTTTTGAGAAGTCCTTTTGTTCCTGTTGAAATAACATGTGAAACTAGTGATATAGGGAAAAGTAACATTAGAGGAACACAAATGTAAGTATGGCAGACAAAATGGTTGATTTATTAGATTGAGAGGAGAAAAGATGAGTCAAAAAGAAGTTGATAGTCAATTAAAATCAGCAAGAGACAGTTTAGATAGACTTGAAAATATAGTTAACTCAACAATAGACCAAATTAATTCACAGAATAATTTAACTCCAATACAACCGATTAAACCATTGTATTTAACTAGTTGCAAGGTTAGAGATTGTGAAAATTCTAGTTGGTATGGAAGTCATTACATAAGGTTTGATGTTCCAAAAGAATGCATAAAGATTTTAAACAAAAAGTTTAGTAACGTACGTGGAGATGAATCATGGGGATATTATCAGTTTAGTTATAATACTGAAAAGAGTAAAGAGAATTATACGATTATACTTAATGCTATTGAAGAGCTTGACAGTGAAACAGATAAAGAAAATATTATAGCAAGTCAAATCAATATCCATACAAAAGAGGTAGTAATGAAAATGCTTCATGATATTGGTATCCCAACGTCAAAATATGAATACAAAACAAGCAGATCGAGAAATAAAGAAAGTATTACTTGTGCATGGACTTATGAGATTCAGTCTGCATTCAATACATATTCAAGCAATGTGACTTCAACTAAAAATAAGCTAATTGAAACATTTGATAAGATATATAAAGTTGATCAGGATAAGCGTAAGGAAGAACAAAATAAAAAGCAGCAAGAGATTGAGCGTAAAGAAAACGAAAGATTACTTGCGTTCATGCTTTCGAAGCATGAATTAGATATTACATCTGATTGGGAAGACCTTCAAAGTGCAATTATTGACAAAAACAAATATCTCTATCTAGCACATTATCTTATGAAGAATAGAGGAGATTGGAACGATGGTTATAGTTATGCTGAAACTGGATTAAGTGGATTTATAATAGAAACAGCACAGGATCAAGAGATTAGTGATTGTATAAGTGATATTATAACTACTCATGATGATGTTGATGGTAGATATTTTAGAGATTGTTCATGGAGTTACGATGCATTATATGGGATTGTAAAAGAGCAAAATTCTATGTTATACGAAGACTACCTAAAGGTAAGAGAACATGTAGAAGATTATTAAAAGCATATAAAATCTCTGTCTTTCATTAGTTTGTTATTGGAGGTGAGAAATATAGAAGTATTAGCACAAACAGAGTATCAAGATTTGTATAGAATATCAGACGGAGTTCTTCTTGTTGTCAACAAGTTTAAACCTATTGATTATTCTAAAAAGACTTCGAGGTTTGTACGAGTATGGTTTCCAGACGCAAAATACAAAACATACAACAAAGGATGTCAGAAAGAGTTAAAAGAATTAAAAGAAGATTATCTTGATAAATATGCAACATTGACCGTTATATGAAGTAAAGACAACTGGAAGCAGCTTGGGTGGAGATTTTGATATAGTAGAAGGTATGTTAAGCAATATATTGAGGATTATAAGGACGACATAAATGCTGTATTCGATGTTATAAGAAAGGAGTGAACACTGAGAATGGATGAATATGAAGTTAAAATGTTAGAAAAGATTGACTCTGGAGTTATGTTAACAGAAAGAGAATTAAAGGAATTATGTTTTGAATACAATGAGGTAGACAGAATTGAAGGGGATAATCGAAGATGGTGTAGATCCGTCAAGTCTATTATTAAATTTGGTGAAAGATATTTTGCTTTAGATTGGCAAGAAGGATTGACAGAATGTCAGGAAAACGAATTCTGTAGCCAACCATATGAAGTTGAAGAAAATACATATGAAAAGACCATTACGGTTACAGAATGGAAGAAGAAGTAGACAATGAAATGCAGTTTTGCTTGTATCAAGAAGGGAGAAATGTGTTGGATATTAAAAATAAAAGATTAACCGATAGAGAAAGTGGTGCTATCTGTATGG
>JARBTX010000050.1 GCA_029239975.1 Anaerocolumna sp. | reverse complement strand
CATTAATATTTTATCCGGGTCTATTACAGATACGCCATATTCCAATACTCTACGAATATTGTTTAAAGGTCCAGTCGCCATGGGTGGACCAAAAGTGTATCCCCACTCATAGGTCATAAGAAGTACATCATCTGCCACTGCACCAATCGTTGGATAATCATGTGCTTCATATAATAATCCTGTCATTGCACCTGATGTCTTTGGTGCTAAAGCTACAAAGGTTAAGAATCCTTCCTGAGATAATCTGGCTTGTACTTTGGTAATAAAACTTAAAAATGCTTCTTTATCTTCTGGTTTAATAAATTCAAAATCAATATCTAAAGCTCGATAACCTTTCGTTTGCATGGTAGTAACAATATTTTCAATTAATCTGTCTTCCCCTGGGTCATTTGCAAACATTTGTGATGCAATTTCCGTATCAAACGCTCCTTCGGCATTCATAGGTGCAAGCACCATTACTGGTACTACTGAGAATTCTAAAGCAATTGCTATCAGTTCTTCATCTTCTACGGGAATAAGGTCTCCAGCAGGAGTAAAACCATAATTAAAGATTGATAGATATGTTAAAAATGGCAATGTTTTTCGTAAAACCGTTCGATCAATAAATGGATACGCATAACCATTTACAATAATAGTATCAATTACTTCTTCCCCTTGAAAAAGTATAAATATCGTCTGCCCAGGAATTAATGATTCATCGGCTGCAATGTTTGGATTGTTTTGTAATATTTTATTAGCAGGAACCCCATAGTTCTCTGCTATTTCAAATAAGGTGTCTCCTTGAACAACAGTATGAACTATCTCTGGTATTCTGATTGCAAGACTTTGCCCTACAACTAAATCATCTGGATTTGGTAATTCATTGATTCTAATAATTAAATCAGTCGAAACCCCATATTGATTCGCTATGGTAGCCAGATTTTCACCAGCTTCTACTACATGTATTGTCATGATCTACTACTCCAATATCCAATAATATTATCAATATATGCTTTACGTAGTTCATTGTGATTGAACACATTGGTATTAATCATATTTGATACAGAAAAAAGACTTGATCTATAAAAAAGCAAGTCTCTTTCCCTTTCTATTACTTTATACAATCATGTTAAATAAACTCGTTCAATAATCACTATAGAATTTACATTAAATTTTTAATAAAAATCCAGAAATCAAAACCAAGATTACAATGACAGGTGCTGGCACTTTTTTCGTTAGTAATAGCAACATAGTTATCAGAGTTACTATGATGTTATCAATACTAAAACCGCTTTTTTGCATTAAAATGATAGCAGATACAGTGATTAATCCACCTGCAACAGCATTTATCCCTCTTAAAGAAACTTTAATACCTTTCATCTTTTTTAAATTTTCCCATATCGGATATATAAAGTAAATTAATAAAAGTCCAGGTAAGAAGATTCCAACGCCACCTGCAAGTGCACCCAATACTTGTGTGATACCACCATTATCTCTTGCTGCCATTCCGCCAGCATATGCGCTAAAACTAAACATAGGACCTGGTAATCCTTGTACCAATCCATAACCTGTAAGAAATTCTTGATTGGTCATGTATTTGGATACTTGAACTAATTCACTATGCATAACAGGCACAACAACCTGACCACCACCAAATACTAAATAACCGTATCGATAAAAACTTTCAAATAAGTGAACAATTCTATTGTCTGTGATTGATACCAGTGCAATACTTCCTAAAGCTAATACCACAAATGCGATAAAATAAATCCATGGTGGATTTAATTTAACATGATTCCAAAGATTCTTCTCCTTAGAGGTGATAACGCTTACTATACCACCTAGAATTAATACCAATGGAAAAACCCAAGGTTCCCTAATAAAATAAGTAGTTATTGCACCAAACAATAACAGTGCTATTGTAATTTTATCAGTTACTACCTTCCGACCAATGCTATAAGCTGCCACAACTATAAACCCTACTGCCATAGGTCCTATATACCGAAGACCCTCTAGTGATATATTCATATCTTCTAAGAATTGATACATAAAAGATAGTATCGTCATAAGTGTTAATACAGGTAATGCCCATACTATCATAGTCAAAAGTGCTAGAAGTGGTCCACCAACTTTATAACCAATAGAAACTATTGTTTGTGTACTAGTAGGCCCTGGTAATATGCTACACAACGCTATCAGTTCAACCAAATCTTCTTCCTTTAAATAATCTTTCTTTATTACCATCTGATCTGTAATAACACCATAATGAGCTTCTGGTCCACCATATGCTCCTAAGGAGCATATGAATACGTCTTTTAGAAATGCGGTCCATTTAGTGCTATGTTGTATATTAATGCTTTCATTTTTTATCATTAAAACATCCTTTCTTTATATTTTTAATAGCTTTATATTTTTAAATTACAATATAAATAATATACTATACCTACTATAATGGTATAATTTAATTATACACTATTATGTTAAAATTTTGTAAAGTTGTAATCAATTAAATGTAAAATTGGCTCTGATATTTAATTATCAACACCAATTTTATATACTTATTCATTTATATCAAATTTAATAGATTCATACTTCGAATAAGATTGTTAATCTATTTGTATTATAAAAAAGAACGATATCTCTCTCTATAACATATATTTAAATTCAAATAGTTGTATCGCATCCTTCCCATACACCCTAACAATCTTTGGTGGACTTGCATATTCGATACTAATTTTCTTGTTTTAGTAATTCATCGATGTCGTTTGCTAATATATCTAATTTTATATTAAAGGGTGGATCACAAATTACTTTATTAAATTTATGTAAATATTTGTTATATAGTAACTTAGATAACCCTTTGTATAAATCATATTTTACAAACTTTAAACCACCATTTTCACGGAATCGATTATCACGTTCAAATAATATGATATTTTTTCTTTCTTTAAATGCACACTGTGCAACGGATGGTGTAACCAAACATGCTGTAAAACCATCACATAATCCCGCTAGGTTTCTAGTTGTCTCTAGAGTAAAAAAATATTGCATGTATTCAAGATTCTGATCTAATTCTATGTATGCTTCTGCTTTAACATTGCTAAGTACAGTATAAGGAAATATCAGATTATTTCGATGAGCATATAAACGATCGATATCATTATCACTCATTAAATATAATATACTCTTTTTTTGCATTTCTAAATTGATATCATAACACTTAACAAGTTTAAGCCAGACAAGAGTATTAGGATTTCGATTATTATCAATATATAAATGATAATCTCGATATTCTAGAGTTAAATTATGATCATCTAAAAGTTTATACACTTTTAAAATCCAGCATGGTCTAGCTAATACTATTAAAACTCCATTTTCTCTCAGGTTCTCGCTAACTTCCAGTAAATAAGTTTCAAACAGTTCATATTCTTCTCCTAATTCTAGAGAAAAACGATTCGTAATCCTATCTGATAAATGGTTATACCAAAAATGTATTCCAACAATAGCCACGTCTAAAGGAGAGTCAAATATGCTGTCTAAACTATTTCGACTATCTCTTCTTGCTACATTTTTTGTATAATGATACCCCGTTAATAATTGGTGAAAACTTCTAATGTTTATATTTTTACTATTTACTCTATTATTACCTATTTTATTTTTAATAGCATTTATAACTATTTTACTTGGTGTATATAGGTATGAGGTCATACAAGTAATTATCTCATACTCATTTGATACAACATATACGTTGTCCGTATTTTTTATACAACCAAAATTTATAAATGATAGAACAGTATTTATACCGAATATGTTATCCTTTAAATCATTATAACATTCCTGTTCATGAGTTAGTTCAAATGCAGTTATTATATCTTCAAGTGGTGCACTTTTTAATAATGCGTCCATACGAGTATCTCCTTTTTATTTATATATTTAAGGACTACTCCAAGGTTTTTATTAATAGAACAAAAAAAGACTGCAAAAAATAGAGCTTTTCTGCAGTCTAAAAAAGTGAGCTTTCATTTAACAATGTGTTAATCTATACATAAAATCAATGATACCAATAAGTTAATGGTAACATTAAGTTAAGAATACCATAAAGTTAATGATAATAATAAGTCAAGTATATCAAAAGATAATGATACCAATAATTTAAATATACCTAGATTTATGTACTCACAAATATTTTTAGTTCTATAAGATAATGCCTTCTAATTGCTATGTCAAAAGAAGTACACAAATAAACCTATGGAATAGGCTATACTACTTCTTTTATCAATTTTCAGTTTTGAAAATTAATAAGCAATTAAGCACGCAAAATGTGTACCTCCAATTTCTATTTTATATAAAATTCTGCTGATAGATAATATGTATCATAACCACCAGGCTTTTTTGAATAAATAACATCTTTTACAATTCGGTATTTTCCACCATCAAAGTGATTACCATAGATCCATTCTAGTTTTATGATATCTTCTCTTTTTGAATTTGGGCTAAGTATATATCCAATCGAAGTCCAGGCTTTTGGATATTCAGAAGGTGTTTCTGGTACTTTGTACCAATCATTATTTTCGAATTTTTCTAAGTAAAATGGCTCACCATAGATATATTCAATATTGGTATCATTATGAAATTCAACCGTTATTTCTTTCATGTTATTTGGATAGGTGTTTTCTTTCGTTGTTAAGAAAACACCTTCGATATCATTGACATTTTGATATGTTGATTTTTCAGTCAAAGGAGTAACTTCATTCTCTTTTGATGTTATAATAATGAAAATGAACGTTAGTAAAACCAATATTACACTGCAAAAATATAGGATAGTCTTCTTCATATATTTTCTCCTTTCACATCAAAAGGTAAATGTTTGTAGTAATTATACATTATTTAACATATATTTTCTACCATTATTTTCCTGTAGTATACCTGAAATGAGCAAATACTTCCTAGAAAACTTTCTAGATTACGGTAATCATAGATAACATTTCATTCCAATACCAAATTGAATTTTAATGTATATACTTTTTTAGATGTTTCTCATTCGGTAAAGTATAGCTAGCACTTCAAATTTTCTTGGTAGTTCAAGCCATCTCCCACAAGTGGTAAAATAAGTTGTATAAATCTCATCTAGATTACCCGTTTCTAATACCTCGATGTAATCTTCCACTACTTTTCTTATATCTAATTTTTTCTCTTTCGCTTCATTTTCAATCTTTCGTATCAAAAGACCAATTGCTGTTAATTGTGAATAACTTGCGATATTGTGGATGTTACGAACGTCGATACTTTCATTACCAATTTCTAAAAATCCTTTGTCTGATACATCTAAATACTCACTGGTGCTATCAGCCTGATACGGGGTAAATTTTGTAGTATTTATTATTTTAGGACAATTCCAATCAGCTAAGGGTATTTCTGAATTTGTATATACCTTATTTGATATAAGTTTTTTAGCTTCTTTTGTTACATCGAAAGGAATGAAATTCTTCATCATAATGATTTGATCACTAACCTTAAGATACTCACTACTACCACCAATTACCAATATGGTTGATACATCTTGAGTCTCATATAATTCCTGCACTCTATCTGTAAATGGAATGATGGGGTCATTTTTAACTAATTCCTTCATGGTTTCATCTCGAATCATGAAATTGGTTGCACTTTTATCTTCATCGATTAGTAATAACCCACTTCCGTCATTTACAGCTTCAATAATATTTGCAGCCTGCGAGGTAGATCCAGATGCATGGTCTGTGGTAAAGCTGGTAGTATTAGTGCCTGGAATCCACGTAATAAATGGAGATATATTTAAATTTCTAATACTACGTCCATCTTCTGCTGAAATTTTAATTGCTGTAGAATCCGTAACAACATATTCTCTTCCATCTCCTCCAATGTGATTGTATATACCTTCACTGATTGCATCTAGTAATGTGCTCTTTCCTGAGTAACCCCCACCAGTAATAACAGTAACACCTTTTTTTATACCCATACCAGTCATGCTACCAATCCTTATTCTATCTGCTGGTATTGAAACAAATGGCTTTGCATTTTTCATTGGTAGATCAGAATCTTTTTCTCTTGGAAGAATACTCCCTTCACCAATAAATACGCAGTAATTACTTTGTCTTAACCATTGCCTAATATCTTCTTGCCTGTTATATAAAATCACTGCCTGCTTCATTTCATTTACATTAAAGTCATTTATAAAATGTTCCACTGCATTTGGTAAATCCTTTGTAAGCATTTGTATTGTTTGTTTTAGTTTCTTTTCCGGTAATTGAACAATTATCATTAAATTTAGATACCATTCATTCTTAACTATACTTAGCATCCTACCACTCTGACCGCCAGTATTCGCATAATATTTTGAATTAGACTGCTTAAAATAAGAGCAGTTTCGTTTTAATACTTTTCCACCAGGTTCATAGATATAGTACCTTCCATTTTCTCTTGGTGTACGCTTACGATTTGTAATGGTTTCGTTTAACTCATCCAGATACTTCTTAAAGTTTCTAAGGCAATAGTCAGCAGCAGGTATTCCCTTTTGTGAAATACGTGTTGTTCCATTTATAAGTCCTTCCACAATTTTAAGCTTTTTAATTGGTATACCAATTGTAATGGTTGGTTTTCCTGCTTCCAGTCGGTTTGTTCTCTCAATTTTGTAATAAATCCCATCATTCCAATAGATAGGTTCTGATAGATTTATAGGTGGTTCATTGGATTGTGGCTCAGGAAGCATATGAATCTTCCCGTCATACATCTTCTTATATGTGATGTCTTCATTTCTTAGTGATAATAAAATATTTTTTAATCGTTTCAAATTATCTCCTCCTTTTAGGCATAAAAATACCGTAGAAAGCAACCTTAGCAGCTGTTATCTACGGAAATAGGATAAAATAAACTTGAACGTTTAGTTTCTATTTCAGTTAATTTAGAGCACAAAAAAAGACACCCAATCGGCGTGTCTGCTTTAACAGTGTATTCGAAAGGTTACATTATACGGCATGCTTGTTTGAATCCCATCAAATGAGTATAAAAAAACAAGCTACGCCACTAATATTCAGTTACGTAGTTCCTCTTTATTCATTTGGAATTGCATAAACACATCCCCTTCCGAGTTATAATATGTTTATTATATACATATAGGTATATTATGTCAATTAAAATATTAAAATACCGTAAAAACAGAAAAGGAACCACTTGGGATCCTTTTCTACACATCAATTGCAAACTATTCTTATAACGTTAATTGATTCATTTAATGTTATCTATCATTCATTTCTTATTGTTCGGTTCTTTATATATGATGTAAAGTGATATACCTGTTAATACAAATATAATTAGAATTAAGAGTATAACAATCACCTTAAAATAACCTAATTTTTCTTCCATTTCTTTTTGTTCTTTCGCTTTGGTGTAGGTAAGCTCTTTTTTACCCTTTTTAAATGAATTATTATTTAAAAGAAATTTATGTGATAAAGTATCATTTGATATTTTTTCATAGCTTTTTAGTAAACTATTATGATAAATGCTTTCTTCTGAACCAGTAGTTACAACACTAGCTTCAATCTTATTTGTACACATCAAAAAGTAACCTATGACTAGTAAAAAGATATGCCAAAACTTAAAATGATTTCGCCTGACTAACTTATTACGATTTTTTCTAATAGGCTATCCCCCCATATATAGCTTTGATAGTGACCATTTTTATCATTATATTCTAATTAATATCAAATTATATTACTATTTCTGAGTTGATAAATGAATTATTATGAAAGTAAACCATTAAAATCCATATATTTATAGTTTTATTTTTATAATTATTTATGGTAAAATTATGGAAATTAAAGGATTTCTTAACATCAAATAAATTATAAATATGGAGATAAACAATGAAAGAAGAACAAATTGCAGCACAAATATTTGAAGAATATGGATTGAGCATAAGTACGGCGAAACGAGCCGGTGGATGGACAAATGCTGTTTGGTTTAACGAAGATGTAGTACTGCGTTTATCTTTGAATAAAGACAGTAACCGTATACATAGAGAAATTATGTTATCAAAAATGTTGCCATTAGAGGCTGGTTATCCAGAGAATATATTAACTGGTGTGATAGATGGTTATGAGTGGAGCCTTTCAAAAAGAATAATCGGGACTAATTTACGCGAAGCATGGCCTAATTTAACATGGAAACAGCGGACACATGTTATAAAACAAATCTGGGATATAATGAATATGATACATACTGTAGATGTAAAAAAAGTAAGTGACTTATCAGCAAACAGACCGTGGTATAGTTCACTAGATGCTGATGAAATTATCCATCGATTTAAATATTATGTTGATAAGGAATATTTCACCAAAGAGCAAGGAGAAATTTTAATTAGCCAATTAATAGACTTTTGGTATATACTAGAAAATAATAAAGTTTACCTGAATCATGGTGACATTACGATGGAAAATATATTATGTGATGAAGATAATATCTTATCTTTTATTGATTTTGAACATTCCTGTATAGCTCCAAAGGAGATTGATTTGCATTCTTTCATTAATTTAGCTCTCTTTGATGAAGAAGGGAACATTCTCTCTGATGATAAAAATCCAGAAGAATTTTTATTGTATAAACTAGAAATAAAAAAGTTAATTGCTCCTATTTTAAAGCAAGTTGATACTTCGGTATTGTTATGCGGTTTTGCTATATTATTTCATCAGCGTTTTTTTGAGTTTTGGCTCGATAATCCGAATGGATCTATTATAGATATAAAACCTTATCAAAAAATACTTTCCTTTACAAAACATAATGGCGGTTATCTATCTGAAATATTAGACTTCTGACCCGTTAATTTAAATTGATTATTTATCTATTTAGTATACAAAAGAACTTAAAAATCACCCCAAACAATAATAAAAACCATGCTAGGGGTGAAATTCTTTTAGTCATTCATTTCTTTATAACACCAGAACCAATCCATACAATCCAGTCCCATATTTTCAGGGTCATTCATCCGCTCTTGTAATTGTTCGTAGTTACGAGCTGCTGGCACCATTGGTTCTTGACCCGGTTGCCAGTTGGCTGGAGTTACCACATTATACTCATCCGTAGTTTGCATTGCAATTAGCAGACGCAATATTTCAGATATATTTCTTCCGTTGGTTAATGGATAGATTAACATAGCTCTTATTACTTGATTTGGATCTATAAAATATACATTTCGAACCGTTTCTTGCGTACTTGCATTTGGTGCAATCATTCCGTATAATTTTGCAACATCAGCCATACGATCTGCAATAATTGGAAATGGAACCTGAATCCCTGTTAATAATCCAATTTGATTTACCCATGCTAAATGGGATGGATTACTATCTATGGAAAGTCCTATTAGTTTTGCGTTCAGTGCCTCAAATTGATCATTTGCTTGTGAAAATGCAACAAATTCTGTTGTACAAACCGGTGTAAAATCTCCTGGATGAGAAAATAATATAACCCAATGACCTTTATGATCGGACATCTTCATTGGTCCAAATGTTGTCATCGCTGTAAAATCAGGTGCTTTCATACCAATACTAATTCTCATAATAGATACCTTAAACGCTTTTTTCTATTATATGACATGTAAAGTAATTTGTTAATGAACAAGTACTATAAGTACATACCTGCCATAACTGATAAGAAACATTCTTTATTACTTTTATTCATATCATTAGATTAAGCTTATATTATAATTCCCTTTTTACAATCAATTCTTCAAGCTTGATACTTGAATCATGAATGTTTCTGATAGTATTATAGAGAACTTCTATATTTGCATTTTGTTCCCAAGTGGTTGCTAACATTTCCTGCGTCGTCGCAGAATGCTTTTTTGCTATATTCGAGATATTTTCAGTTTGTTCTCTCATTTGTGTAACTATAGTGCTTACCATATTAGTCATACTCACTTCATTTACGATGTATCCATCTATTACATCAAATGATTCCTTAATATTATCAAAACTTTCAAGTACCTGTTTCGTAAGAACTTCCCCTTCCATTACAGCCACACTTCCATTATGAACTTTTTCATATACTAATTGGGTTTTATTTTGAATGTCATGAATGATACTATCAATCTGCTTTACTGTATTTAAGCATTGGTCTGCCAGTTTTTTAATCTCATTAGCAACAACTGCAAATCCTGCTCCAGCTTCCCCTGCTCGTGCAGCTTCAATATTAGCATTTAGAGCTAGTAAGTTCGTTTGATCAGAGATTTGACTAATTGCTGATAAAAAGATATTAACAGCATCCATGCTTTTATTTAACTCATCTACCGTTGTTAAGGATTCTGTAACTGCTGAATTAATGATTTCCATTTGATTACCCATATGATTAATCTTATCCGACCCAATATTCACCATAAGACTAGAATTATTTGAAGTCTGAGCTAAATTTTTTGTAAGTTCATTTATTTTTAGCATATTTTCATCAGCTTGATTCATCATTTCATTGATATATGTAAGAATATCTGCTTGATTAACAACTCCTTCTGTTACATCCCCTACACTAATCGCAATCGTATTACTACTATTCTTTAAGGTTTTAATGTCTTGATTGCAATTATTTATATCATCACTTAATGCAGTTGTGCTTTCTTGTATCACGTTAACCACATGGTCTAAGGAATCTAAAAGCTCATTGGCTTCAACTTGCTTTTCAATGGATAACCGAATTAAATCGACACTTCGTTTCACTACAAAATACAAAACAAATGCAGTTAATATAACAAACCCTAATGATAAAAGAAATGGTAAATCAATTGTATGTTTATCCGAAACATAAATGACTGCATAGGAAATTGTATATAAAAACCCAAATATATATAGAAGTTTTTTATTTAAATACAAAGACACAAGGCAAAGCACTACCATGATTATCATACCCGCACTAGAAGTCGTAATATATGGTGTTGTAAAGGTCAGAATCATCATAAGTGATATAGCAGTTGATAATCTAACCTTTTCTTGTAAATGAAAAAGGTAGAAAGTAATAACTCAATTATCAATGAACCATATACTTCTCCTAACATCTGCTTATTCAGAAAGAAATAGGTAGCTCCAATAAAAATAATCCAAAAGATAGCTGTAATTATTTTGTTGACTCTTTCTTCGTTTGTTCTTAAAAAAGTCTCATTCATTTGTAATCCTCCAAGCCTTTATCTAGTTTTAATAATTTCATTTAATGAATCTATTGACTGGTATACATATAGTAGTAATAGTAATGCCTGCTAAAACTGCTAAAGCTACGACTACAATAACCATTTTTTTCATTTTGGTACCTCCTAACGAATTCTATCCTATGTCTTTATAAATATCACTGACAAATAATTAGCTTAATAACTGATTTGCTTTTTCACACGCTTCATAGATAACATCATAATTTGTGTCTATCATAGGATTTAGTTTGGCTATGCTCATTCTTTCCGCTTTTTTGTATAAGAAATATGGAAGTATCCACCCTGTAAACCCTGGAATAGCAAGTATAATGCAAACTGGTAACATAGATGCTAGATAGGCAAATACAGAACCTGCCATAAATCCAGTACCTACAATACCAACTCCTAAGGATAAAGCAAATGCTTTTGTTGTTTTAGTACGTTCTAATCTTTCTATTGCAATAAACGCCTCTTCACATTTACGTTGTAAGTCACATAATGCAACTCTATTTTTGATTTTCCTATTTCTTTGTAACTTTAATGTTACTGAATCAATACCTGAACTTGTATTAATAATAGTCCATCCTAACGTTTGATAACAATCACTACAAAGCTGAACAAATTTTTGTTTTACATTAACGTCTAAATATTCATTCATAACAAATTTGTTTTCATTTACTTTTGTATCACTCATTTTCACAATTCCTTTCTTCTAATATAAATTAGAAATAATTTTTATAAACGAATCTTAACTCTCAATTGTTGTGTAAAGTTAAGTTTCTGTTAAAGTTTTGTTAAAAGAGATAATTAATCATTTTTCAATAGGATTTTAGATTTATATTATTACATTGGTTTTTAAACTCCTTTATGTTAGAAATACGTAATATCAACCAGATCCCAATCACAACAATAATAACACCCATAAAAATTCCAAATGTTCCATTGTACTTAGAAACATTTTCTGTCTCAGTCATATACAATAATGCGCATTGCGTAATCACAAGTGAGTAAAGAGCGTCTACGAAATTTGTTAATTTCGCAATAAAGATGAATTCATTTTTATTATGCCTATAATTAACTGTACCATAAACACTAACACCAAGTTTGATAAAGGTCCCAGCAGCTATTGCATATACACCCACCTCGTTAAAGTGCTGATTATCACCATTGTTATAGATATGTAATCCAAACAATATTAATATAATCCCAAGGATTAGGATGGCAATGGACATAGCAAATTGTAATATCATGTCATATTCTTTTAGAGTTAGAATAAATTTTTGTATCTTCTTATTCTTTGAAGCATACTCTTTATACTTTGAAACATACTTTTTATTCTTTGAAACATACTTTTTATTCTTTGAAATACCCTTTTTGATCATTGAAATATCCTTTTTATTCATAGAAACATTTTCTGAAATGGATATTAATTTAGTCATACATAAAATTAAATTGTATAAAGCGTTTAGAGCAACCAGTACTGATGCCGACGTAATTGCGATTATTAATTTTACGATGCCAGTCAATAAGTTCTTTAAAAAAGATATTTCTAAAAAATCCACCATATTTAATCTATCTCGTATTTTAAAAATCATTTTCCCTCCAAGAAATCACAATTTTAAGTAATTACTTATATATGTTCATCTACTCTACTTGAATTCATTACATTCAATAATATAATAGTTTGCAAATATTCCATCTGGTTAAAGTTTTGTTAAACTTATGTTAAACTTAAAGAGATCTATATATATAAGAATAATTTTGAAAGAATAATTTTTTAACGAATAATTATTGAAAGAATAATTTACGAAAGAATAATTTACAAAGGAACAATTTTCGAAAGAATTATTTACGAAAGAATAATCTATAAAAAATATTGAATGATAGAATCAACTCAAAAAGTGGAATTGAAGTATAGAAAAACTCCCACAATTTGATATACTCTTTCCTGTGATAGACAGTTTTATTGTGCTATCTGTCTTTCACGGGGAGTTACCAATTAGCTTGTGAGAGTTATAATTTTTAATTCAACTTATTGATTTTACATTTTTGAATCTATGAATTTTATAATATTAATTCGTACTTTAATACGTATTTAATTCATTAATTCGTATTTTAATTCGTATTTTAAATTTTATTATTAAAGCATATTTAAGTTATTTATTTACTTAATTTCACTAAAAAACTTGTTCCTTTACCCAACTCACTTTTAACTTGTATTTCACCGTGAATAAGATCAACAACGCGTTTTACTAGTGAAAGCCCTAATCCATTCCCTTCAACAGAATGGGATGTATCTCCTTGAAAAAAACGATCAAATATATGTCTACTGGTTTCTTCACTCATACCACATCCATTATCACTAATAGATACAACAATATTACTATCTTCCACTTTTAGCTCTACTTTAATGGATCCACCATAATCGGTAAACTTAATTGCATTTGTTAATAGATTATTCCAAACAATCTCCAATAAACTTTCATCTGATGAAATAATTACTTCATCAAGGTCAACATCCAATTCAATGTTTTTCTCATTAAATTTTTCTTCTAAAGCCAAGATACAACAACGTAATTGTTCATCCAGAGTATAAGACTCTAATTGAATTATCTCCTGACTTTCTAATTTATTTAACCTTAAGACATTGGTCACTAACGTTGATAGTTTTTGAGAAGCCTCTAGAATTGTTTCGATATAATTTTGTTTTTCTTCAAGAGAAAGTTCATCTTTTCTTAAGGCAGATGCATAACTTTGTATTATCGCTAAAGGTGTTTTAATTTCATGGGATACATTTGCTATAAAATCGCTTTTTAATGTTTCTATTGTTGCTAATTCTTCCACCATTTTATTAAAATCATCGATTAATACTTCAAGTTCATCCTTTTTGTCATCTTTTCGTTGCGAATGTACTCGTACTGTGAAATCACCGCTAGCAACCTTTCTAGCAGCTTTTCCAATTTCAGACATTGGTCTTATAAATCCTGTATGTGAAATCAATCGTATCACAAGGCTTACAATTAAACCTACAAAAAGTACGTAGGAGCTATTGGTTACAACGATTTGCCATGGATTCGCATGATCTTGCATTTGTCGATCATAAATAAGTACCGAACCCACGCAACTAATTAAAACAACACCAAGTACAATTAAGTACTCTTTCCAAAAAGATCGTTTTGCATTAATACGTTTGTCAGCTGGTTCCTTATAACGGATTTTCATTCTTTAATCACCGCCTTGTACCCAAGTCCTCGGACGGTTACGATTTCAACATCCTTACAATTGTTAAGTTTATCACGTAATTTAGTAATTGAAACATCTACCGTTCGTGGTGTACTTTCATTATCAAATCCCCAGAATTCATCCATTAATTGAGTACGAGTAAAGGTACGTTTTGGATACGATAATAATTTAAATAATATATTAAATTCCCTAACTGTTAACTGTACTTCTTCTCCGTCCAAATAAGTAGTTGTTTCATCTTCATTTAATGTTAAAGAACCAACAACTAATTTTCTTTCATTTGCAATATTTGCACGACGAAGTAATGCAGCCACACGTAAAATCAATTCATCCATATCGATGGGTTTAACCATATAGTCATCTATACCGATATGATAACCTTTTTGTTTGGACGTAATATCGTCTCTTGCTGTCATAAAAAGAATCGGAACATTTTTATCGTATTTTCGAATCTGGCTGGCAAATTCAAAACCATCAATACCAGGCATCATAATATCAGATATAATTAGATTTACAGGTTGTTCTAATAATTTATCAAAAGCTTCTTGAGCATTTTTACAACTAATAGCATGATATCCTTTGTCATTTAAAAAAGTACAAACTATATAATTTAGTTTTACATCGTCTTCTAATACTAAGATATTTATCAAAAATATTTCCTCCTAAAGCAGCAATTCCGTCATGCGTGTCTTTAATCCTTTATTATTTGCTATTATATACAAAGAATGTTAAAGAATTGTTAAAGGTAATAAAGATCCATCACCAAAACAAATTTAAGTTGTTTTATATGTTACCACCAATAATGGTATTAATAAAGGAGAAATTTTTGATTTTATAATAGAGTTAAACTTATTATCTGCTGTTCAATATTATTGTACTAATTAAATTCCATCAATTAACTTAACTATTATGTTAAACAATTGATTTAGCAATCATTCTAAACGTTGTTTTATAATATTGTTCTACCTATAATTATATCTATTTTTCTATACTATTGTTCTACCTATAATTCTATCTATATTTCTATACTAATGCGCTATCTAAATTCTATCTATATTTCTATACGATTGCGCAATCTATTATTCTATCTATTTTTCTATACGATTGCGCTATCTATTTTTCTATCTATTTTTCTATACGATTGATTTATCTATTTTTCTATACGATTGCTCTATCTATAATCCTATCTATTTTTCTATACTATCGCTCTATTAATAATTCTATCTTTTTTTAATACTATTGTTCTTCAATTATTTTAATTCCCCATGGTTCTAGTTCAAGTAATTCATCTGAATGAACTTTCGCATCGGTTAATAAATCTAATCCTTCACTATAAGGATACTGAAAAGAACTTATATTCATCGAGTAATTAAAATAGTATCGAATCACTTTACCTTCTTGATTTACTCCTGATTTCATAATCAATGGAAATGCTATTTCTTGATCATTTCCCCATAAACCTGCTTTCTTTACAGCATATTCTAATACTTTTTCCATAACATTGTCACTTGGTAAACAACCCATGTAGATTGCTAAACCTTTACCATATTGATTCTCCGTTATTGCCGCATATTCACCCCAGTATGGATGATCGTATTGTGCTAGAACTTTTGCCGTATTTGGTATTAACAATTCGATCCAGGTTGAAAGTCCATTTTTACCTGGTAAAATATCAAATGCTTTGCTTTTAAGAGTGACATTTTTAGCAGTTACAAACTGTGAATAATATACTCCGCAAGCATCCCCTATAATTCCTGGTTGATGTGATGATCTCACCTTTACATTTTCATCCGAAAATCCACTACGGAATGCATAAACAATGTGTCCACCATGTTCAACAAATTGATTTAATCGATTTAAAAGACTGTCTGATGCAGCATAAAGGGATGGAACCACTAACATTGTATAATTCTCTAGATTTGTACAAGTAGGATCTACGAAATCACAACCTATGTTCATTTTATATAAAACGTCATACATTAAACGGCAGACGTCATTATAATCTAAGCCCCCTGCAAAGGACCGAAAAGAATTTAGTGCAGTTAATGCTTCATTACTAAAAAGTATGGCAACTTGATTCTTTTTTTGTAAGTGAATGAGTTTAGAACCTAATCTCTCAAATTCTTTACCAATGATTTTAGCTTCATTATAGGTTGGATTTGGTTCAAAATCATGACTTAATAAACCTTTCCAATAAGTCTCGATAGCGTTATGCAACGAATGCCAATGCCAATAGGATACCATATTTGCACCAGATGCAAGATGGCTAAAGGCTTGAAGCTTAAATTGTCCAGGGTATGGTACCCAATTCGCAAATGCTTGGGCTTCTGTTTCCAATACAAGATAATTCGATTGTTTCATAGAGCGTGCAATATCTCCACAAAAAGAAATCTCACAACCGGTAAGTTCATCCTGTGTTGGATGATAAATATCTACCCCAGCAATATCAAATGCTTTCGCTGCAGCAAAATGGTCCACATTAGATTGTATACCAAAGGAACTGCCTCTCCATTCAAAATCAAAATTATGAGTAACGAACTGCCCTGGTTGCTTATATTCATTTATAATAGACACTTGCCATGCAAGAAAATCTGTAACTAACTTTCTTTGAAACTTTGCAAATTCAGAACTTAAACTAGCATTTATGGTTGCATCTACATTAGGAAAATCTTCCCACGTATTAATTCGATTGCTCCAATAATCTAAACCAAATTTATCATTTATTTCTTCCAAGTTATCAAACTTTTCTTTCATATATTTGAAAAACATATGTTGTACATTTGGTCCAGAAGTGTTGTAATGTTTTGTTTCGTTATCTGCCTGATATCCTATTACACTAGGATGATCCTTCACATGATCCATTAATGTTCGAATCACACGTTCTGCATAGAACAGATAGCTTGGATTAGTAATATCCATATTCTGACGTGGACCATATTTATTCTGCCCCTGTGGAGTGATTGCAAGTACATCTGGGTGAAGTTTAACCATCCAGGTTGGTACAGCGTAAGTTGGAGTACCAACAATTACTTTAATTCCAGCATCATTCATAGCATTCAAGACACGATCTATGTGTGTAAAGTCAAATACTCCATTTTGTGGTTCAAGAGTACTCCAGGTGGATTCTGCTATTCTTACAACATTAATCCCTGCATCTTTCATCATTTGAATATCTGTATGTAATCTGTCATAAGGCATATATTCATCATAATATGCTACACCGTATAATAATTTATCCATTTTAACCTCCAATTTAACAAGCTACCAGTTTCTGTTACATCAAATATTTGTATTTGAATAGTTACGAAATATACAAAGTCACGTTCAAATACTAAATACCAAATGTGTTCCTTTTCTAAATATAAATCTTATGTAGTTAGAACTTAAATAAATTTGAAAATTACTTTTATTATTATATAATATGATTATATTAATATGTTATCATTAGTCTTATACCTTATCAATCAGAGTATTTTAATATTAATATGAGAAAATTAAGGTGCGGGTGATAGGTTTTGATTTTACCAAGTATTTATTCAGAATTGGGTTTTAAAATACAGATAAATAATGTACTTTTACTCATTTTTTGTATTGCAGCAGAATGGAGATATTTTATGAAGAAGATGATTTTTCCAATCATAACAGAATTCGATTTAAAATTACCATATTATATTATTGGTGTTGGATGCTATTATAATCAAGAGCATATCAACCGACCCAATGGATATCCTTATTACCAATGGATACAATGCAGAAGTGGTAGTGGTAAACTTATCCTTAATGATCATACATATACCATTTCAGAAAATCAAGGAATGCTTTTATTCCCTGATGCTTCGCACGAATATTATGCGATTAGTGATTCCTGGGAAGTGGATTGGATTATATTTCAAGGATTATTTATAGATAACTTTTTCAAATACACTGCTGAAATAAATAAATCTGGTGTATATTATCTCTCTCAACAACAGTTGGTTGCAAGTAAAATTGTGAAAGCATATGAAATAGAGCTATCGGATAGTCCAACCAAAAGTATAGAAATCTCGAGATTAACCTATGACATCCTAATGGATATCTTAACATTCTCTTCCATTAAAAATGATAGTAGCATAGCCAGTCAATATAATAGGCTGAAACCATTGTTTGACTTTATAGATCAAAATTATAGTAAGTCACTTTGCCTTGCGGAATTAGCTCAGGTAGTTGGCATAACACCCCAACATCTATGCAATTCATTTAAAAAAATTACGACTCATACCATTACTATGTATATCAATATGATTCGGATTAAAAAGAGTAAAGAATTGATTCTACAAGACAAGAATATGCAAATCAAAGAAATTGCAAGGCTTGTAGGATTTCAAGATATCAGCTATTTCAGCTCTATATTTAAGAAGTTAGAGAAAATGAGCCCTATGGATTTTAGGAAACTTCATGTTTAGACAAATAACTAATGAATGGTACACAGTAAAAAAGTGAATTGCATCCTTAATTTCTTTCGATTACCAAAAGTCAAAAATGTGTTTTAAACAAAAATTTACGTCTACAGAACACTTGATAGATAAAATAGAAATTAAATCGATTATTACAATAACAGACGAATTATGTGTAAATAAAAGGACTGAGTCCGGAACAATACCGGATTCAGTCCAATAGAGTTGCATAATTAAACTGACCAACATTTGGGTATCAGTTAAATTTAGGCTTCTTTTTATTTAATTACAAGTAAATTTATATAAGTAATTCTACTTCACATTCAATTGACTTATAGTACCAATGAAGGTGCTGTATACACTCTTGCTTTTAATTCATTATCTAACATATATAACCCTTTCGGATCACCAGCAAATAAATCGAATTTTTTAATATTATCATCTGCATTTTTTTCTTCTTCGCCTTGTTCTTTTACAAACCAGTCAAGGAATTGCATAGTACGAAAATCTTTTATTATATAAGCAGCTTCATAAATTTTATTAATAGATGCTGTTACAAATTGTTCATGTTTTAATGCTTCTACCAGTGGTTCTCTAAAGTTAGTATAAATTGCTTCTGGCGCAGAGATCTCTGATAATACAACAGGTTCTCCATTATTTAATAGATACTGTCTAAAAAGTAACGCATGATCGCGTTCCTCTTGCATTTGGATAAAAAACCAGTTTTCAAAACCGTTTAAATTCTGATCTGCGTAATAATTAGCCATATCCATATAAAGATAAGCTGAATAAAATTCTTTATTAATTTGTTCATTTAACAATTTTGCTACTTCTTGATTTAACATATCGTTATTTCCTTTCTTTGTTTTCGTTATTTAGTTTGCAAAACAATCATCAATTTTATGTTTTTATTATCCTTACTAATAAGTTTAGAACTCCTATGCTAATTTAATCCAATAAAATATATATTATATCGCAATTTCTATTTTTTTATTGATGAATCATTAGACCTTTGATAATAATATATCTACTTCTAAAAGATATATGTACATTTCTTGTAGAGATGAATTATTATTGAATTCTTAATTCACTATTAGTAATATATTAGATTACCATATATTGCCTTATTTGTAAAGTAAAATATACTCCATATAATTTATATTCTTTATTATTTTATACTAATTTAATCAATTACACCTAAAAAACTTAGATTGCATTATTTATTTATTTTCATATTAATTAAATGAAACCTTATTAAAAATATATTGATTCAATACCAAATTATGTTGTATAATATTTCCATAAATTTTACTGTCGTGAAATATTAATTATTATGAACTGGAGGAAAAAATATGGCACCAGAAATTATTAAGGTTTATAAAGAGCATTTGCCATCACTTCGATTTATTGGAAAGCGTTACACAAATGCTGATAGGAATGGTGGCTTTGGCCATAAATGGGGCGAATGGTTTGAAAATGGATGGTTTTCCATACTTGAAAACATTGGAGAGCCTAAAGATATAGAAAATGGGTACCTTGGTTTCATGCGATGTAATGGTTCTGATTGTGAAAACACCTTCGATTACTGGATAGGTATGTTTTTACCAGTAAACGCGGCAGTTCCGGATGATTTTGATTATATAGATCTTGAAGAAAGTGAAATTGCAGTTTGTTGGATAAAAGGTAAAGAAGATGAAGGTATCTATGAAATGCACGATTCCTGTATATCTAAATTCATAGAAAATGGAATGGGCAATTTTAAAAGTGATGATAAAAACAGAGCTTGCTTCTTTGAAAGATATAATTGTCCTCGCTTTACGGAACCAGATGAAAGTGGTAATATCATTTTGGATTATGGAATCTATTTGGCAGAATAAATAAATTAAACTAATATGAACAAAGATACTTAATTACTAAATTTAAAAAGAAGGGTTAAACAATGTCAAGTACTACTTGCTGACATTGTTTAATCCCTTCTTTCTTTATTTTATTATTAAAAAGCTGCCTTAAATAATGTCAAGCCTCCGAGTAAAAATAATACAAATAGGCATAGGAAAATGAAAAATAACACTTTAGAAATTTTTTTAGTGACACTAGCAACTCCTGAAAATCCAAAGAAACCTGCAATGATTGATATAATTAAAAATATGATTGCCCATTTTATCATAAAACTCCTCCTTAAAGTGTAATTGTCTTTGGTTGATATTTATTCTTAGCATTTTCTATATTTTTTATCAATCAATTACGAGAAAAGGTTATTCTTTTATTTTTCTTTGGACTTTAATTTACATAATATATTTATGTTTACCACTAATAAAATGTATTTCCGTTAGTTTACGTAATATATTTATGTTAACATCAAATAGTATCTAAATATAATAAATTTACTAAAAATTATGTGAGAAAATTGTATAATAAAATTATGTAAGAAATTATTAAAGAGAATACGCCATATAATCACCAATTAATGAAATAGAAATTTGACAAGAAATTAATTTATAATTATAAATTAATAGAATAAAAATTTAACAAGAAATTAACTTATAATTTAGTAGAGCATCCAGGGCTCAGAAAAGACTTGGATGCTCAATCACTTTTATATATTTAATTTTAACGTATCTTAATTAAATCCTTAACAACATATCACCTTTTAACTCTTTATCACTCCACCCGATTACAGCAAATTTACCAGCGGAATGTTTGTTCACCTTATTAATCCATGGAATTTCGTTACTTGCTTTAGCAGATAATAATGAATTCGTAGTGCCGGTTTGATAAAGAGATGAATTAATAACCCACCAATTCGCAGCAATTCCAGCACGTTTTAAATCCTCTTCTAACCGCATGGCTTCATAAATCGGAGTCGTTTCTGCAAGTGTTATGATAATGACTTCAGTTACATTCTCATTACGTAACCTAGGTAATAACTTTTTCGAAGCTTCTGGAATATCACCATTGGATCGTGCTATTTCTTTATTATAACTTTGTGTTGATTCTAGTAATAATAATGTATGACCTGTTGGAGCTGTATCAATTACTACCACTTGATCTTCTGCTTTTTCTACTATATTTGCAAATGCACGAAATACTGCAATTTCTTGGGTACAAGGTGATCTAAGATCTTCTTCTACATAGGCAATGTCATCACCGGTCATAGTTTCTCTTGCTTTTGCTAAAACCTCATCTTGATACTTCTTTAATTCTGCTTTTTCATCAATATGGCTTATGGTAATATTGGTGCTTTCTTTAATTATGAATTTCAAATGTGCTGCTGGATCTGTTGTCGTCAAATGAACTTTTTGTCCTTTTGCTGCAAGGCCAGATGCGATAGCCGCTGCTATTGTTGTTTTACCAACACCGCCTTTACCCATGGTAAAAATTACTTTTTTATTCGATTTATATAATTCATCTATAATTTCACTTAAAGAAGGAATCCTATTTGATTCCAACTTTTCATCTCTTTTTACTGTATTGTCATTGGTTAAAAAAGCTCTTACATTATCTAAACCTGTAATGTTATACGCTCGTAAAGGAATAAAAAAAGTAGTAATGTTTTTAAGGTTTTCTGGCATATTCGTTAGTGCTTTTTGTTGCTTATAATATAAACTTTCAGAGATAATATCATCATGAGAAGTTAATAGACCGTTAATGATGAAAGCTTGATTGTTAACACCTATTTCTGAAAGTTCCATTGATGCTCTATCTGCTTCTTTTAATGGTGTTTCTTCTGGTCTAGATACCAGTAATAACGTAGTGACAGAACTATTAGAAAGAGTCTCAACTGCTTTCTTATAAATATCCTTTTTATCTTCTAATCCTGATAATTGCCCTAAACAAGATGCCCCATGAGTACTTTCGCTTATAAAATTACTCCAAGCAGAAGGTAATTGCAACATTCTAAGGGTATGACCAGTTGGCGCAGTATCAAATATAATATAGTCATACTCCGTTTGTATTGACTCATCTGTAATAAACTTGGAAAATTCATTAAACGCAGCAATCTCAACGGTACAAGAACCTGATAATTGTTCCTCCATATTACCAATTACAGATTCTGGTAATAGACCGCGATAAGGTGAAATTACACTTTCTCGGTATTCAAAAGCAGCTTTAATAGGGTCCAAATTAGCGACCACAAGACCTGGTACTTCTGGAATCTCAACCCCTTTATTATCTAATTCTACCTGGAAAACATCTTGTAAATTGGATGCTGGATCCGTACTAATTAACAATACCTTATATTTACTGTCAGCAAGTGTTACAGCCGTTGCACACGCAGTAGAAGTCTTTCCGACACCACCTTTTCCAGTAAAAAATAAGTATTTGGTTAATGAAAGAGATTTTGGATTATATAGAATCATATTAACAACACTTTCCATCTGAACAACCACATCCAGTTGATTTTTTTACTTTTGCTTTAATTGTTCTTCTTTGTTCCACTATATATTCTGTTGGTATTCCTAGTATTTGAACAAACTCTTCATTGGAAGGGTATCTGCCTGTAATAACAACTTCATCATCTACAATAGCAGCCGGAAGTGCATCTACTCCTTTTTCTTTGAGAAAATCATTGATTGTTTTATTCGAAACAAATTCTTGTGGATTACTAGAAAGATTATAGCGTTCCACCTTAACACCTTTGTTCTCTAATCGATTCAATACGGTAGAAATTCTTAATAATTCTGGATCAACGCTAACTCCACACAATCCAGTTGAACAACACATAGCAGGTTCAAAAATTTGCATCCTTTTCATACTTATTGCTCCAATCTTGTTTGATATATTATTAGTTTTATTAAAAGTAATACGAATAGTATTTTTACTAAGTTATCTTATCTGTAATTCAATGAGCTATTACATATATGTTAGTTTAAGATATAGATAATCATCTATATTTCCAGTGTATACCACATATAGATAAATGTCAATATTATATGTTAATTAACTTGGGCTGTAAATATAAAAATATATCTTTTTAACATAATAAAATATTAACCTATCTACCTAAAAAATAATATTATAACATTATAAATAACTGGAGTTGCCTATGTATATATTAGACTTAACTGAATCTAATCCTTCTAGACTGAAAGAAAAGAATCTTCAATACCAACAACACAAAAAAGATACCTATTCTATTACTATAAATGTTGCAAATCGAACGTTAACACTTTATAAAAACGGTGCATTCTACAAGTCATACACTGTTGCAGTTGGAAAACCAGCAACACCTACTCCAAAAGGAACATTTAAAATTATTAATAAAGCGATTAATCCTAATGGGCCATTTGGTGCGCGCTGGTTAGGTCTAAATGCCCCTGGTGGCGGCTATGGTATCCATGGAACAAATAATCCGAGATCCATTGGAAAACGAGTTTCAAATGGTTGTGTACGAATGTATAATAGCGATGTAATCGAACTTAGTAATCTGGTTGATATTGGCACGACCGTAAAAATTATATAAGTATTAATTTAAATAATTAGATAATAAAAACATCCTAAGATATTTCAAACGTTAACTTTTGTTAACGAAAACCATCTCATATCTTAGGATGTTTATATATTAATACTTTCTTTTATATCTCATATTTTTTTATCACTGATTTATTCATAATTATTAAAATCAATGACTTATTCATATTTTTATAATCACCGATTTATTCATCTTTATTAAAATCACTGATTTATTCAATTTATATAATCACTGATTTATTCAATTTATGTAATCACTGATTTAATCAATTTATATAATCACAGATTTATTCATATTTTTCAGATAAATCAGCTTCTAACCTCCAAGTTGGTGGAGCTGAATTTTCACTCCAATACTCTGTAATTTCTTCAATTTTTTCTTCTTTTATAATAAAAAATGATGTTACGTAAAATGTTATAGATTGATCCAAATTGAAAATATAAGTCGTCGTTATAACAGTATCATCAGCTATAAATAACTTTTCAACGTTTGCATACCATCGTCCTGGGTATTGTTTATTAAATTCTATGTATTTATTTTTACCACGAAACACTTCTTTTGTATTAGGTAGCCATACACAGGTTTCATCAAGCATAATCTCTGACAGTCCTTCAAAATTGGCACTATCGATGTATTTCCAAAATAATCGAACTATTTTTTCTTTCATTTTTAACTCCTAATTATTGATGATATTTTTATATACTTAAATTAAACGAAATATATATACCTTAGCAAGGAAATAAAACTTTATACCGAATACCGAATGCTTTTGCTATTTATAAAAATATATAAAAAGTAAAAAAATACATATCATCAATAAAAATTCTATTTCACTGATGATATGTATTTTATAATCATATATTTATGCCTTAAAAACTATTTTTAACATCATGCAATTGCAATGAAACTACTACATTATCAAATTAATTTCATTATTGCATGATTTCTAGTAAGCTGTCAACACCCGGCTTGGTTACACTGTTGTAGAAGAAATCATATCGAAAGAATATGAAACCATCTACTTTACCAGTATCTCTTCCGTATTCCACTTGATTTCTTAATACATCCGGATCATTTTTCCAATCAGCTTCTAAACTTGAACCTGCTTTATAAGTAGCAATTCCTACATACATCTTAACAGATGAACTTGTTCTGTAAGATAACCATTTATCTAGTGTTTTATCATATGGATAAGAACTATGTGAGAAGGACCAATAGATTTGTGGGCAGATATAATCAATATATCCATCTTTTGATAACCATGTTTTTATATCAACATAATATCCTGCATAGCTTGATAAAGAATCAATGAATCCACCTGGACTAATACCAAATTGAACGGTTGAATCTATATCTTTTATTGATTTATAGACATTCTTAACTAATGTATTAACATTATTTCTACGCCAGTCAGCAATGGATAAAGGAGCTTGAACCTTTGCTTTACTTTCTTTTACATAAGCATCGTATTCTACATTATCAAATGTTGTAGCATATTTACTACCAAGCACTGGATAAAAATAATCATCAAAATGTATACCATCTACTTCATAGTTATTCACGATTTCTTTTATTCCGTTTGTAATTAAAGTCTGCACTTCTTTCACTGCTGGATTGTAGTACAAACTTCCATCAAACGCTAAAACATTTCTATCATTTGATGTATCCTTATCATCATGCCATACTCTAGCAGGATTATCTTTTGACAATTTAGAATAATCTGTGCTTGCAGTTGTGACACGATATGGATTCAGCCAAGCATGGAATTGAAGTCCTCTTTCATGTGCAGCTTCAACCATATATTCTAAAGGATCAAATCCTGGATCAACACCTTGTGTTCCAGAAATATATCTAGACCATGGGAAATAGGAAGAATCATACATTGCATCACCAAAAGGTCTTACTTGAACTACTACTGCATTCATATTCATGCTTGCAACGTTATCAAACATCTTATCAATTGCAGATTCAAAACTAGCTTGTGTATATCCATTTTTACCGTAAGTTAAAAACTCTAGGTATGAAATCCAAACTGCTTTAAATTCTAATACAACATTGATAACTTCAACGTATTGATTTCCAGCTTTGTCTGTTACTTTTACACTATAATTTCCAGCAGATGTAACTTTGAAATTTGCTGTTTTTGTTACGTCTTTTGCTTTTGTACTCCATTTTTCATCGGTAAGGCTTGTTACTTTTCCTTTCAGGTAGGAAATACTTGCGATTCCAGATTCATCATCTGATGTATCTGTTGTAATAGTAGCCGCACGATTCATTACAGTATAATTAAGTGATATCGTAGGTTGTACTTTATCAATATTGGTAACGTTAATTACTTGTAACGTTTGATTACCTGCCCTATCTGTCGCTAAAACAGTGTATTCGCCGTTTTTGCTAACTTTAAAACTACCATTCCCATTACTACTTAGTTTTATAGCAATCGGTTTACTAGACGTTGATGTTGAGTCATCTATTACAAAATCATCAGCAACTTTTTTACCAGATAAATAAGAAACTTCTTTTATACCAGATCCAATATCTGTAATTGCTAGACTAACAGTGACATCATCTTTCGTTGGTGCTATAGTATTAAGTTTTACTGTAATTGCTGGTAAGTCTTTATCAATGTTACTCACTGTTATTGTTTTTACTGTCTTATTACCAGCTTTATCTACTATTAAAAAAGTAAAAGTATCGTTAGTTTTTGGATAGATTTTACCATAATATTGATAAGATGTGCCATTTACTTTTGTTTCAGAAAAACTGATTTCTTTTCCTGCATTATTAAAATCTGCTTCACTTTTTTTACCAGTCAGATATTTAATACTTGAAACGCCACTACCTTCATCTTTTAAGTATAATTTTAGTTTTACATAAGTGTTAACTGGTTCTTCTGTACTTAATTTAATATCCAAAGTTGGAAATAATACATCAATATTATTAACTGTAAACTTCTTTATGGATTCATTCCCTGCTTTATCTTTGGCATAAAATGTATAAGTACCATTCTTTGTAATAGTTGCACTTGAATAACCCTTTGCACTTAATGTAAGCTTCTTTCCAGAACTTTTAAAATATGCTGTATCTTTACTTCCAGATGCCCATTTTGCTACATAAATACCTGATGCATCCGTTGCTTTTATTGTTAGTTTTACATTTCCATTGGTAGGATCTGTTGTATCCGCTTTTATTGCTATGGATGGTTTTTTCGTCTCTTTTGCAGCTTGAACATGGTTATCATTTAATATTAATACACCAAATATCAAAACTAACATAAGTCTGAATAACCATTTTTTGTTCTTTATCATTGGCTTCTATCCTTTCCGACTCATTCTTTTTTATCTTCCCGTAGGATAGCTATCAAATACATTACATAAGATGTCATACATTGCTTTTGCAGCTTTTTCTTGTACTGAACTATTAGTTATTTTAGTCAAATCATCAGGATTAGACATAAAACCAAGTTCTACAAGAATAGCAGGAACTTTCGTTTCACGGGTTACTACTAAGTTTTGGTCGCTAATATATCTTTTTTTCGTTCCAATTTTACCTGGAAGTTCATTTAAAAACATAGTTGCTAATGTTTTACTGTTCAGTCCAGAACTTGTAGTTGATTTATTCGTACCAGTATAGTAAATTTCAGTTCCACTAGGAGAAGTGCTTGTATTTGCGTTCATATGTAAACTTACAAACAAGTCTGCACCCACTTTTGTTGCAAATGCTGCACGTTCATATAAATCAACCTTAGTGTCATTATATCTAGAATAATATACCTTAATGTTAGAATCTTCTGCATTAAAGTACTTTTGAGTCAATTGATACATGATTTTGAAATTTAAGTCTTTTTCATTAATAGTTTTTCCATTTAAAGACCTAATCGCACCTGGATCTGTACCACCATGACCTGCATCTAGAACTACGATATTCTGATAGATATCTCTCGGATTACCTAATACAACTCCTACATATCCGCTATTCTCTTCAAGTCTATATCCTTGTAATTTGGTTGTTGTAATCAAAATTTCAGTACAATTAGATTTATATGATACTGAAACATTTTTTACTACATCACTTGATGAATTAATTGGATTGCTTTGATAAAAACTTCTATAATCTCCTGGTATTAAGATAGCAATTTTATTTTCATAATATCTATCTTCATGATTAACAAGAGAATAATCTACCTCAGATGGAAGTTTAAATTGTAATTCATAATCTGAATTCTCAGCTTGTTGGCTAACAAACGAAATCATATATGTATTACCTGTTTGAGTAATAAAGTAATCGTAATTTGTAGTTTTTTGAATCATTATCGTTGCAGTATCATTAGAAACCGTTATGCTCTGTACGGAGAGTATGGATTTTAAAGATGAGGTAATAGCTTGATTATCGCCTACTCCATTAAAGATATATGGTACTTCAAGACGAATATAATTACCATCTTCTGTTAAATTCACTGTAAAATTACTCATTCCCGTTAACATTACATATTCATTACCTGCTTTCGTTCCGACAGATATGTTACTCAGATAATTCTTATATAAGGTAATATACAAAGAACATTTATCATCGGATAAGGTTAATTGATATTTTATATTTGGGTTGTATAAACGAAAACTAATATCACTGGATGAATTCACTGTATTTGCAAATGTACTTATAATATCTGTCATAGTACCACCAAGAGTATATGCCAAACCACTCACGGTAGAATTATTCGCAGTAATAAGTAAATTTTGTCCTTGAATAGAAGCCGTTGCTGTACTAAATGGAGTTGTAGAACGAATAATATAAGTTTCTTTATTGTTCTCTGACTGATAATCTTTTTCAATATTGTAAATATTAGCAAAAGTACCCAAACCAGTATCAATTTGAGTTGTATTTACTATGTTATTAATTGATACATATTGATCTAAATTTTCAGGTTTCACATCCCAGTTTAGTAATACAGAATCAGGAATGGATGGATCATCTCCTAATTCCGGTCCATCTTCATCTTCTTCTGGTTCCTCTTCATCTGGTAGTCTTGTTGTTATAACAGATGTTTTTGTAGATGAATTCCATGCATAGTCATAACCTAAATAAGATGCGACGAAGCTACCTGGAATCATTACAAAAGATGAATTCGTATCTAAATTCTTAACAACAAGTGGTGCTGTATCCATCTTGTTAGCCTTGCCATTAACATAAGCAGTTGTACTTCCCATTGTTAACTTAACTACAGTTTCACCTTTCGTTAATGTCAATGTTTTTTTACTGCTGTCATAATCATATTTCGCTCCGATAGATGAAGCACTAAAAACCTGTTTTGCACGCAAAAGCGCTGTATTATTAACGATAATACTTGGCATAGTACCTAATTCTACCTTTTTACCGTCTACCGTAACCTGCCCTTTTGTGCTTGTATAGTTAACGTTTTTGTTATTATAATTTAAATGCATTGGTCCTGTAATAGATGCTATGGATGTAGAGCTATTCCAAGTATATGTATAACCAAATGTTTCAGCAACATATCTTGCCGGTACCAATATCTTTGTCAAATTCTTATCTTTAAATAAAACTTTAACTGGGGCAATAGATAAAGTAACTGATTTTCCATTTAAAGTAGCTTTTTTACTTCCAATGGTTAAAACCAATTTTGTATTATTCTGTGATAAGGTCACTGTTCCTTTTGCTTTATCATATTTGTAATCAACATCAATCGATGAATTAACAAATATATCTTTGTAAGAAGCCAATGAGATACCATCAGTAATGATTCCTGGTGTATTTCTCATATTAATTGCTGTTCCATTATAATAATATTGAACTTGTTGACCAGTGTATGTTACATTCTTTTTTGTCCCATAGTAGTATAAATTTAACTTAGATGCAGCTACAACACTTGTATATGGAATTAAAACCATAAAAAAAGCAAGTAGCAGCATATATATCATTTTATTTTTTTGCTTACACATACTTGAATCATCCTTTTGTTTTTCTCTTAAATGTAAATGCTTGAAATTAATATAGATTATTCATAAAAAACTAATCTTAAATTTAACTTAAAATGTACTGCATAATACTTGGCGATAAACACCAAAGTGGTTAGTATGAAAATAAGTCAAGTAACACAAACCTTTCATTCTAGCTTTGTAACTTGAATTATGAATATCGTCGTATGATTTCCATGTATTGATATTTTTCATTTTATTAATTTGCTTGTTACTAATTTTCCATCTTTTGTATTCATATTTTAATGTTGATTTATCTTTCGTTTTCAATTATTGTATTACTATAACACCTCCCAGCCAGTATTTTTGCTCCCTTTTACACTCCCGTTTCTTGCTTGTATTGCTTACCTTACTTAATACAATTTTAATAATACTGTTAAATAGTGTTAAAATTATGTCATTTTTTGATTAAATTTTATTTTTTCTCTGTAATTTACCGTTAATTTGCTGAATTTAAGCAAAATACAAAAATTAGATGTAAACTAATTATACTAAATTTTAATCACAATTGAAAGTTTAAATTATACCATTAAAATGTATTTTATTGGTAACTTTTTCACCTAACTCACTTTTAATTTTACTATAGTATTTATATCGTGATAAATTGTTTATTTTTATTATAAGTAACAAATGATTGAAAATTTTTTAGAAAGGTGCTACAACTTATTCTATTATTTATAGAAAGTAGCTACCATAAGGAAACTTATGGTAATGGTATCTCCAATGGCAGACCAAAATTATCATGACCAAATGAATAAAGCGAACACACTTAGACTGCGTGAAATCATTGCAGAATTGCCAAAGTTTTGTAGTGATTTCTTTCGTGGTATTGAACCAACTACTTCTTCTTTAACTAGAATTGCATATGCATATGATTTAAGAGTATTCTTTCAGTGGCTATATAATTCCAATCCAAGTTTTAAAAATACTCCGATAAGAGATTTAAAAGTAGATGTCCTTGATCAAATCAAAGCAATTGATATTGAAGAGTACTTGGATTATCTTACCTATTATAAAAATGGTGAAAATGAGCATTTAAATAACGAAACTGGTAAAAAACGCAAATTAATCTCATTACGAAGTTTCTATAACTACTATTTTAAAAAAGAAATGATACTAACAAACCCTGCAGCTTTGGTTGACATTCCTAAACTCCATCAAAAAGAAATCATACGATTAGAGATTGATGAAGTTGCAAAAATGCTAGATCAAGTCGAAAATGGCGAGAACATGACAAAGTCCCAGCTAAAATATCATGATAAGACAAAGGTAAGAGATTTGGCTTTAATCACTCTACTACTTGGAACTGGGATTCGTGTATCGGAGTGCGTTGGACTTGACTTAAATGATGTGGATTTTAATAATGATGGAATCAAAATTAGACGTAAGGGTGGTTACGAATCCATCATTTATTTTGGTGAAGAGGTAAGGGAATCCTTAGAAGAATATTTAAAAGAAAGAGAAACTATCATTCCACAATCTGGAAGCGAAGAAGCATTATTTTTATCCATGCAAAAGAAACGAATCAGTGTAAAAGCGATTGAGAATCTAGTGAAGAAATATGCAAGTCTAGTTACTAGACTAAAAAAGATTACACCTCACAAATTAAGAAGTACATATGGTACAAGCCTTTACCGCGAAACTGGCGATATTTACCTAGTAGCTGATGTATTAGGACACAAAGATGTTAATACAACAAAAAAACACTACGCTGCGATCGAAGATTCTAGAAGACGAAGTGCTGCGAATAAGGTGAAATTAAGGGAGAAGGATTGAGTCCTACTCCCTTTATGTTCAATGACTTTTTTTTATGTATATTGCTTCAATTCTTGGCGGATAACTTTCCAAGACAGACATCATGCTCAATACGGTCACTTCATCTCCCACTGTGAACTTGTCTGACTTGTCATAAAGAAATAAGATTTTGTCCGCATTCGTTGGAATAAAGGAATCCGATGATTCCACATTAATCGTTATCTCTCGCCCATTAATACTTTCTATTACTCCACTAACCGTATATTGGTTGAGTATTACAATGGCTATTATCATGGCACAAAGAATAACAACCACTATTATGATGTTTCTCTTTTTTTTCATAAATAACATCTCCTAGTCTGTTATAGAGTTTCTGGACAGGCGATGGGATGTAAATTAAACCACCACCAACGTATTTTTGAATTTCTGATACTAAATTCTCTGGTAATACTTCTTTCCCATTTATATATGACATGTATATCACTCCTTCTTAAATAAAATCCAGAGCGCAACACATTTCACATTTCTATTGCGATTCTACAATCGCTCTATGCATTGAATCGCTAGACTAACATGTCCTGTGTTGCATAGAGCACATATGGCAATTGGTTAGATTTTTTTATGTATAACATAAATTTTAACATACTTGTTCTCCTTACACATAGATAATTATTTTACATTAATTAATATTCAAGAATACTGTAATCACGTCTGAATATTTATAAGATTATCTTATAATATGTAATCATTAATTCATTACTACTATATTTTAAAATTGTATACGTATACATTTCCTTCA
>JARBTX010000151.1 GCA_029239975.1 Anaerocolumna sp. | reverse complement strand
ACAGCAGCACTTGATCCTAAAACTGCACATAAAGTATTAGAATTAACAGATCAGATTGTTACAGCGAATTCTCTAACAGCTCTTATGGTTACGCATAATATGAAAAATGCAATTCAATATGGAAATCGTCTTATTATGATGCATGAAGGTAAAATAATATATGATATTTCAGGAGATGAAAAAAAGAATCTTAAAGTAAGTGATTTATTAGCCAAGTTCGAAAGTGCTAGTGGTGGCGAGTTTGCTAATGATAGAATGATGTTAGCTTAATCTTCCAATATCTATGTTCTTTTATGTTCGTGTGATGCGGACGCTTTTGAAAGAAAATTTTAAATTATTGTAAAAAAACTATACCAATATCTGACATAATGTGCTATAATATGTCCTTGTATGTTATAGGCAAGTGGAGGATTCAAAGAATGAGATTTCTTTCTATTGACAATATAATACCTGGAACAAGGCTAGCAAAACCATTATACGGTGTTCAAGGTATTGTTTTACTTAGAGAAAATGCTGAATTAACGGATGTAATATTAAATAGATTAAAAGAAATAGGATATACAGGGTTATATATTGAGGATGAAATATCAGAAGGTATTCAAATACCTGATATTATTGATGAAAAATTAAGATTAGAAGCTGCATATCGGCTAGAAAGCATTGTTAATGGCAATGGAAATATAGCTGAAATGATGCCAGTAATTTCAGAGATCGTAGATAATATAATATCAAAAGATAATATAGTTTTAAATATGAATCAATTAAGGGGACATCATGAATACACGTATCTTCATTGTGTAAATGTTGGTATCTTATCAGTTAGTATAGGCATTAAACTAGGTCTTACTCGTGAAAGGTTATTAAATCTAGGTACTGCAGGTATATTACATGATATAGGGAAAAAGTATATTCCTTTAGAAATTCTCGATAAACCATGGAAACTTGATTATGAAGAATTTGAAACTATAAAGAAGCATCCAACCTTTGGTTATGAGATGTTAACCGATTTACACGAGATTGCAAAAGAAGCGAAACTTGGAGTATTGCAACATCATGAAAGATATGACGGCTCTGGTTATCCGAAAGGATTAAAAGCTCATGAAATATCTTTATTTGGAAGAATTCTTGCTGTAGCCGATACCTATGATGCAATGACATCGGATAGAGCTTATCGAAATGCATTTTTACCTTCCGAAGCAGTTGAATACTTAATGGGTTCTGGAAACAGCCTTTATGATTCGGAGATTATTGATAAATTTTCAAAATGCATTACTGTTTACCCAATAGGTACATGCGTTGAACTTAGCAATGGCATTAAAGCAATTGTATTAGAGAATTATTCAGATTGTATATTAAGACCTCTCGTACGTGATTTGCAAACTAGAGAACAGATTGATTTAAAAAATAACAATGAATATTATAACATTTGTATTGCAAAAATAATTATGTAATTTACATAAATTAAAGTTATTGACAAATAATATTTAGACTGTTATCATAATTACAATATGGCGAAGGCGTTCAGATTATGGAATGCTTTCGCCCTTTTCGTATTTAAATAAATTATAAAAGGGAGAGATCATTTATGAGTCATTACACGAAGAAAGATATCATTCGAATTGTAGAAGAAGAAGACGTAGAATTTATTAGATTACAATTTACAGATATTTTTGGTAATCTAAAAAATGTTGCCGTTACGACCAGCCAGTTAGAAAAAGTATTGGATAATAAGTGTATGTTTGATGGTTCATCTATTGAAGGATTCACAAGAATAGAGGAATCAGATATGTACCTTTACCCTGATTTAGATACATTTGAAATTTTTCCATGGAGACCACAACAAGGTAAAGTAGCTAGATTTATATGTGACGTTTATAAACCAGACGGAACACCATATGAAAGTGACCCAAGATATATCTTAAAGAAGGTTATTGAAGAAGCAAATGAACTAGGGCTTACATTTAATGTTGGACCTGAATGTGAATTCTTTTTATTTGATTTAGAAGATAATGGGGAACCTACGAATAGATCCACCGAACGTGGAGGATATTTTGATGTGAGCCCACTTGATTTAGGAGAAAATGCAAGACGTGAAATGGTATTAACCTTAGAAGAAATGGGATTTGAAATTGAAGCTTCTCATCATGAAGTAGCACCAGCTCAACATGAAATTGATTTTAAATATGATAATGCATTAAAGACAGCTGATAATATTATGACATTTAAGTTAGTTGTTAGGACAATAGCAAAAAGACATGGTTTACATGCAACTTTTATGCCAAAACCTAAATTCGGTATAAATGGTTCCGGTATGCATATCAATATGTCCTTAAGCAAAGATGGTAAGAATATTTTTGATGATCCAAGTGGTAAATTAGGTTTAAGTGAAGATGCATACCATTTTATTGCTGGTTTAATGAAACACATGGAGGGTATGTCAGCGATAACAAATCCTTTAGTTAATTCTTATAAGAGATTAGTACCAGGGTATGAAGCTCCTGTGTATATTGCATGGTCAGCAAAAAATAGAAGCCCACTTATTCGTATACCAGCAGCAAGAGGAACAAGTTCAAGAGTTGAACTTAGATGTCCTGATCCATCTGCTAATCCATATTTAGCATTAGCAGTATGTTTAAAATCGGGATTAGATGGAATTAAAAACAAATTAACACCACCTGATAGTGTTGATTTAAATATATTTACAATGACAACAGAAGAAAAACTTGAAAAAGGTGTTAGAAGTCTTCCAGGTAGTTTAAATGAAGCAATTGAAGCTTTAGAAAAAAGTGATCTTGTAAAAGGAGTTCTAGGAGATCATACGTTAGAGAAATATTTAGAGGCTAAAAAAGCAGAATGGAAAGAATATTCAATACAAGTGTCTAAATGGGAGATGGATCAATACTTACATCGCATATAATAGCAAGAAACGGGTTAACCGTCATGAAACAAGAGCGATGGAGGTGATCAGATGTGTTGAGTATTATCGTAGCTTTTCCTAAAATTGAAGATGCTATGAATATAAAGAAAGCATTGATAAGAAGCGGTTTTGAAGTGAATGCCACCTGTACAACTGGTGCGCAAGTGATAACATTAGCAAATGATTTAGATTGTGGGATTATTTTATGTGGATACCGTTTCTCCGATATGCATTACAGTGAATTAAATAATTATCTTCCCAAAGGGTTTGAAATGTTATTGGTTGCTTCTGCTACAAAATTGGAAGAATGTACAAATAACAATATAGTTTGTTTAAGTATGCCAATCAAGATGCAGGATTTATTAAATACATTACAAATGATGTTTAATAATTATAACAAACGAAAGAAAAAGGAAAAAGATAAACCGAAACAAAGAACGGAAGCAGATAAGGAAACAATAACAAAAGCGAAACTATTATTGATGGAACGTAACAACATGTCTGAGGATGAAGCCCATAGATACATACAAAAAAATAGTATGGACAGTGGGACAAATATGGTAGAAATGGCTGAGATGATATTAAGTTTGATGTAATGGTAGTATACTAACTGATCGATATTTATCAGTTAGTATACTATTTTTAAGTTAGGCTTTACCTTTTTTGCATTTTTGATATAATATAGAATATATTGGATGTTATAAATATACATTAACCAGGAATAAATGTGAAAGAAAAGGATATCAATATGAAATTTACAAAGATGCAAGGTTGCGGAAACGATTATGTATATGTAAACTGTTTCAAGGAAAAAATTGTGAATGAAGCAGAAGTTGCAATTAAAGTGAGTGACAGACATTTTGGAATAGGATCAGATGGTATGATTCTTATAAAACCATCTGATAAGGCTGATTTTACAATGGTTATGTACAATGCAGATGGTTCAAGATCAGCCATGTGTGGTAATGGTATTCGATGTGTTGGTAAGTATGTATACGATTATGGTTTAACGAATAAGCAAAATATTAGTATAGAAACAGCGGCTGGAATAAAGTATCTAGATTTAAAAATTAAAGATAATAAAGTAGAAGAAGTTACAGTAAATATGGGTAGTCCAATTATCGAACCTGAAAAGATACCTGTAAAGATTGATCAAGATAAAGTAATCGCCATGCCAATCACTGTTGCAGGTAATTCTTATGAGATGACTTGTGTCTCCATGGGGAATCCACATGCAGTAGTTTTTGTGGAAGATACAAAATCAATTAACATTGAGTATATAGGTCCACTTTTTGAGAATCATGAATTATTTCCAGAAAGAACAAATACAGAATTCATTCATGTAGTTGATTCTAATACCATTGAAATGAGAGTATGGGAAAGAGGATCTGGAGAAACACTAGCATGTGGTACAGGTGCATGTGCCAGCGTATACGCATGTATTTTAAATGGATTTACATCAGATACAGTACTTGTAAAACTGTTAGGTGGAGAATTAAAAATACATTATGACAGGGATAAAAATACAATATTCATGACAGGACCTGCTGTAACGGTTTTTGAGGGGGATATTGTTTTATAAAATAATAGAAGGAGAATACTATGTTTAAAATTAATGAAAACTATTTAAAGTTACCTGGAAGCTATTTATTCTCAGACATTGCTAAAAAGGTGAAAGCTTTTACTGAAGTAAATCCAGATAAAAAAATAATTCGTTTAGGTATTGGTGATGTTACATTACCATTAGTACCAGCAGTTATTAATGCCCTACACCAAGCAACTGATGAAATGGCTGTGAAAGAAACATTTAAAGGTTATACACCAGAGCTTGGATATGAGTTTTTAAGAAGTACCATAGCTCATCATGATTTTAAAACACGTGGTGTTGATATTGCTATTGATGAAATATTTATTAGTGATGGTGCAAAGAGTGATTCCGGTAATATTGGAGATATCTTTGATGTAGACAATAAAATAGCAGTATGTGATCCTGTATATCCAGTATATGTAGATACAAACGCAATGTCAGGTAGAACTGGTGATTATTTACCTGAACTTGGTAAGTGGAGTAATGTAATTTATATGCCATGTACCAAAGAGACTAATTTTGCTCCTGAATTACCAACAGAGGAACCAGATATTATTTATTTATGTTTCCCAAATAATCCAACTGGATCAACAATTAATAAAGCTGAATTACAGAAATGGGTAGACTATGCAAATAAAATTGGTGCAGTTATTATTTATGATGCTGCATATGAGGCATATATTTCAGAAGATGATGTACCACACACTATTTATGAATGTGATGGAGCAAAAACTTGTGCAATTGAACTTCGTAGTTTTTCTAAAAATGCAGGTTTTACTGGTACAAGATTAGGCTTTACAGTAATACCAAAAGAGTTAAAGTCTGGAGATGTAATGTTAAATAGTTTATGGGCAAGACGCCATGGAACTAAATTTAACGGAGCACCTTATATTACGCAAGTTGCTGGAGCAGCGGTATATACAGAAGAAGGTAGGAAGCAAACCAAGGATCAAATAGCTTATTACATGAATAATGCAAAGGTCATAAGAGATGGACTTGCAGCAGCAGGATATACTGTTTCTGGTGGTGTAAATGCACCTTATATATGGTTAAAAACTCCAGGAAATATGACATCTTGGGAATTCTTTGATTATTTATTAAAAGAAGCTAATGTGGTAGGAACTCCAGGATCCGGATTTGGTCCTAGTGGAGAAGGATATTTTAGATTAACAGCATTTGGTTCTTATGAAAATACTTTAGAAGCAATTGAAAGAATTAAACGCTTGTAATTAATTAAAATATAAAAATATACTTGTTGTATATAATAAATTACATTTATAATCAAATAATAGAGATGATTCTTGTAAAAGCAAGAGTCATCTTTTTTATTGTAAATGGAATGTTAGTACTTTCAAATACTTATAGATGTAGATGATTTAATATATAATTTCATATATTTACCACATCAAACTAGAAAAAATAAGTAGAATTTTGTATAATAGTTGAAGGGTTTTGTAAAATCTAAGAATTATATAACTGATATCAAAAAAACTGATATCTGAAAAAAAACTGATGTCTTAAAAAGGCTGATATCTAAAACAAATGAAGGATAACTAAAAAATTAAATGAATGTTATCTATAGAAAGGACTTTATAATGATTTATCCAAATTTTATAGGACAAGGTTGTACCGTTGGGGTAACTGCACCATCTGATGGTAATAGAAAAGAAACTGATTTTATACGATTAGACAATGGAAAACAGCAATTAAAAAGAGATGGCTTTAACGTAATAGAGACATCCAATGTACGAAAAAGTGATAAAGGTAGAAGTTCTGATGGACGTACTCGAGCAGAAGAATTAATGGGACTTATAATTGAAAAGGAAGTAAAGTGGATAATTGCTGCAAAAGGTGGAGATTTCTTAATGGAAATGCTACCTTTTGTGGATTTTAATTTAATAAAATCAAATCCGAAGTGGATACAAGGCTACTCTGATAATACGGGATTAACATTTACAGTTACTACAAATTGTGATATCGCTACTGTTTATGGATGTAATTTTAATGACTTTGGTATGGAATATTGGCATAAAGCTTTAAAAGACAATATAGAAATATTAAAAGGTAATGACGTAAAGCAAACTAGCTTTGATTTATATGAAGATGGTTTTTATGACAGAGTTACAGGTTTAGAAGGTTATATACTTGAAAAACCGGTCAAATGGCGTAATATCACAACCAATGATGAGATAAATGTGTCTGGTCGTTTACTTGGTGGTTGTATGGATGTATTACTTAATCTAGTTGGAACTCGCTATGATCATACTGTTAATTTTATAAATCAGTATAAAGAGGATGGAATTCTTTGGTATCTTGAAAGTTTTTCACTAAATAGTGAATCTATATCAAGGGGACTATGGCAATTAAAAGAAGCAGGGTGGTTTCAATATGTAAAAGGTTTTATATTTGGGCGACCAGCATTTTTTGATTCGGATTATTACATTTCTTATGACGAAGCAGTTTTATCTATACTAGATGAATTCCATGTACCAATTATATTAGATGCTGATATTGGTCACAAATCTCCACAGATGACTATGATAAATGGGTCCTTGGCAACAATAAGAAGTTATGATGGGAAAGGTTCTATTACTCTGGAATTGAAATAATATGTATTGTTAAACATATTTTGGACTACATTTATGTAGCTTGTATTAGGAGGAAAAGGGATGGAGGATACAACTAGGGTTAATAACAGCAAAACTAATATTGGGGTGATAAGTAATGTTGTTGATAACGAAAAAGTAGATAGTAATGTAGATTACAAAAACAATGACTTAAATAATGAAATCAATAAAATAGAAAATTATAAAAACGATAGTAAAGATATTGAAATCACGGAAATAGAAAAGAATGAAATCAATGATAATGTAAAAAGCAAAAATTTTATAAGTAAGTTGTTGATGAA
>JARBTX010000150.1 GCA_029239975.1 Anaerocolumna sp. | reverse complement strand
TAATTCAATTTGTTTCGTTATACTTGCATTATTTATAAGAAAATGTATATTACCATAATATGCTACTACTTTTTGTATCATCTCTCTTACTTCCTGATCCTTTGAAACATCTGCCCTAACCAAGAAAGCATCTCCGCCTAACTTCTTAATTTCATCATATGTATCAAGTGCATCCATTTCGGAATTTAAATAGTTTAGAACAATCTTTACCCCATGTTCTGCAAGTTTAAGACAGGTATGTTTTCCAATTCCGGTTCCCCCGCCAGTAATAATTGCTACTTTATTCTCTATGATCATACGTTACCTTCTTTCTTGATTTTATAGATTCATTATACATTTTGATTATAACATTGTATAATAGTTAGTAATGATACGTATCATCTATAAAACTGATGGGAGGAATATATTTGGAAAGTTTAGAACTTCGTATATTTAGAGAAGTAGCCTATGAGAAATCCATATCAAAAGCTGCAACAAAACTCGGTTATGTCCAATCGAACGTAACTGCACATATTCAAAATCTAGAACAAGAACTTGGTACTTCACTTTTTATAAGACATAATAAAGGTGCAACTTTAACTGATGATGGTAAAAAACTTCTTTCCTATGCGGATCAAATCATCCATTTACTAGATAATGCCAAGAATCAATTTATTAATACTAGCCTAAAATTAAATATCGGTGCAACTCAAACTATTGCAGCCAGAAAACTCCCTATATGGTTATCAATCTTTAAGCAAAAATACCCTGAAGTAACCATATCACTTACAACAAATCAACAAAGTAATTTAATAGACGCGGTTGCGAATCAAGATCTTGATTGTGCATTTATAAATACTGAGTATAATAATTCAAAGTTAAAAACTGCACATCTATTTTCTGAAAAATTAGCAATCATAACAGGTTATGATTCAATTGAAGAAATCTCCAATCATCCAATCATAGTAACAAATATACCTGGATGCCCATACCATTCATTACTAGAGAACTGGATTTTAAAAAGAGCACACAAACATCCAGAGATAATAGAGTTTGATACTTTGGAGTCAATAATAAAAGCGGTTTCTCTAAAAATGGGTTCGTCTTTATTGCCAGATAGTGCATTGACCAAGGAGCATAAACTAAGCGTATTTTATGATGATGAAATTGGGAGTTCCCATATTAAACTTATTATTCCTAATGAAAATGATAATCCTATACTGCAACAATTCATTGGTATAGTTCAAGAAAATACTCAAGTATCATAAAAAAGAGACTGTTGCAAAATAACACTTTTAATGTAATTATTTTGCAACGTCTCTTCTATTTATAATAATCTAGATTAAAAACACTTGATTATTTTATAAACTGGAACCACTTAAAGTCAAAATTACTTCCTGGTAAAAACATAAAGCTTACTTTGTGTTTTCCTTTTACACTATCCAAACTAAATTCATGCTCTACATAGTCTTCTGTATATGGTACCTCAACAATTTGATTTCCGTTTGTTTCTTCATTGGTGAAATGAACGTGGATTGTATTAACATCATTCCTAGATTTTCCACATATTCTAATTTTTGTAAAACCTTTATCCCCAAAATCCATCTGCTCAAATTCGATTGCTACATTATTTCCAATCTTTTCGATTGCATCATCCATTATAGTATAAGAATCACCATATATTCTTGTATTCTCTTTAATCCACAACTTTTCGAATGCCTTCTCGTAATGTGTGAATTGAAAACCTTGGAAATCTAGTTTATTTTTAAGTCCAAAGCAAACTGTAGTAATACCTTTTAATCTCTTTGGAAGTTTAAAAGTTTCAGGAACATAAGTATTCCAGATAAAATCTTTATGGTAAACGGTATCTAAAAGAAGAGTTGCATCTGCTTCACCAGGAACACCTTCCCATATTTCAATTGGAGCAGGGTCATTGCTTAAATAGAATATAGGTATCGTTACTTCATCGGAACCATAATCACCAAAATCAATTCCTTTAAAACCTACGTAATTTTGAGTATTGTCTGTTGCGATGCCACCAAGTAAACCACTGTTAAACTCACGATTTCCTGCATTATATAGACCCGCTGATACATATTCATATGGATTCATTACTGCATTACCTACACCCGATATTTCAAATTCTAATTCAGATATAATTTCTGGATTTTTTCTTCCATTTTTTGCAGTACAACGAAGGCGGAATTCCCCATCTCCAAGTGCAGTTATCACAGCTTCTGTACCATTTGCCTCTATCTTAGCAATATTCGTAATAATTCCACTTAAAGTCATTGCTTTCCATTCAATCTCTTCATATGTGGTATTCAAAGGGAATAAGTTGGCAGATATTTTTGTCGTTGGATTCTCTTTGTCTAGATGGTTTCTTCCATGATTGGTTAGTTCAATCTTACGAATCGGAATCTCTTTTTTAAATTCTGATTTTACATTCTCAGTGTAAGCAGAGATACCATGTATCTTTTCAGCTTTTATCGCTTCTAATCTTAATTCTTCTGCATTAAGTCCTTCTGATGTTACTTTAAATGTAATGTCACCAGGTTCTGTTTTTGCAGCGATCATAGCAATCAATTTACCTGAAAAAAGTTTTCTACTGGTTCCTTTATAGGAATCATAATCTGTGCTATCACCATTATCAAGACCAACCAAACGTCCAGCACCACTAACAAGAACTTCCACACGATTATTTGCATTTGCAACTGAATTACCATCTTTATCAATCATAGATATTTCAACAAATATCATGTCTAATCCATTTGCCTGTATCGTGTTTTTATTTGGTTTTAATACAATCTTAGCGGCATCTGAAAAGGATGACTGTATATCAGTTGCTATAATCTGATTCAATTCATCATATGCTACTGCTTTTAAAGTTCCTTTTTGATAAGGTATCTTCCATTCTCCACTTAATTGCTTTCCATTTACGTGATCAATTTCATAGACACCTAGTGATTTGTCGTTAAAAAATAATTCTGTCTTAGGTGCATTGGAGTAGATTCGTATATCAATTAATTGACCTTCATTAAAGTCCCAATATGGTAATAGGTGAACCATAGGATTGGTTTTATAATCTGTCCACTCTGCTTGATAAAGATAGAAAGAGTCCTTTTTAAAACCTGCAGTATCTATTTGTCCAAAATAAGAATTCTTAGTAAAATAAGGGGTAGGTTCTCCAATATAATCAAAACCTGTCCAAATATATTGACCTAAACAGTATTTTGCATCACGATCGGTAATAATATTTTGTTGTGTATTATTAGCTCCCCAACTTGTAGAACAATTACCTAGAGAAGAACATTGTTCATCTTCATGGGTGACTACTGTCTTATCTGCTGGGAAATGATAAATTCCTCTACTTTGTATGGTTGATGCAGTTTCACTTCCATATATTACCCAATGTGGATACTTTTTGTGATGTTCTTCATACAGATATTCTCCGTAATTGTATCCTGCTACTGGTAATTCATTAGAACAAATTTGAGCATTTTCCCCAGACATAAAGTTAGAACCTATCGTCACATATCCATTTTGATTTGGATCATGTTCAAGTACAAAATCCCGAAGCATCTTGGTAACATAAAGACCACGATCACTAGCATGCGTATCATAGATTTCGTTACCAATACTCCACATAATAATACTTGGATGGTTTCGGTCTCTTCTTACCCAACTAGCCACATCTCTTTCACACCATTCAAGAAAAAATCTGGCATAATCAAACTCAGTCTTAGGTCTCTCCCACATATCAAATGATTCGGATACGATTAACATACCCATCTCATCTGCTAAATCCATTAATTCAACAGACGGCATATTATGAGATGTTCTAACAGAATTTACACCCATCTCTTGTAACATTTCAAATTGACGTCTTATAGCAACTTTATTTACCGCAGCTCCTAAAGCTCCTAAATCATGATGTTGACAAGCTCCATGAAGTTTTACATAATTATCATTTAAGAAAAATCCTTCATTACAATCAAAACGTAACGTACGGAATCCAATATTTTGTTCTACTTCATCCACAGTACTTCCATTGATTAGTAGTTCCGATTTCACTTTATAAAGATATGGACTTTTAATATCCCATAAATTCGGATTTTCTACAAACAGTGTTTGAAGGTTTTTTAGTTTTGAATTAATGTCCGCTCTCTTTTCCAAAGAAATATTTTGCTCACTAATAGTAACAACATTACCTTCACAATCTAATATTGAATGTTTTATGCTAGCATTGGTATCAAAGCCAGACTGATTCATACTCTCTGATTCCACACAAACTTGAAAACCGTTGTCTTCTTTCTTTGTTGAAATGTAAATTCCATCCGTAACAAAATGAGTTAATGCTGTAGTTTTTAAATATACATTACGATAAATACCAGCTCCCGAATACCAACGTGTATTAAGATTTTGATATACGACTTTAACTTTGATTTCATTTTCACCTATTTTTAAATAATTTGTAATATCAAATTCAAAGGTAGAATAGCCGTATTTCCACTCTCCCACAACTACATTATTCACATATACTGTAGAATCCATATACACACCTTCAAAACAGATGCTTATAACCTGATTCTCCATGTTTGCAAGGGTAAAATTCTTCTTATACCAGCCTTCACTAGTTTCATATAAATCATTGGTATTATAGATTAACCAGTCATGTGGTATATCTACATCTGACCAGAATATATTATCTTGATCTATTGTTTCAAGTGAGGTAAATACTTCTTGTTTCGTAAATTTCCATCCATCATTGAATAAACGTTTCATATTTTTTCTCCAATTTATTTGGTTTATTTTACACAATGTAATACTGCTTTTCCATGATTACTAAGTATATATTAATCTTATTGATTAAGCTTAAATTTGTAAATGTTATATATTATAGTTGATATTGATTATTTTATCTAAATAAACAAAACACCATCTAACAAATTGATGCATATGTTAATATGAATCTAGAAGGATTAGTAAAAATTATGGAAGAATATTATACATGTCCTTATTATGTAAATACACCGATGTATAGACCTTACAATATGTGTACCACATGTAAAAAGTACGCATGTCCTTATCATATGAATAATCCTATGTACCATGATAACTTTAATATGCGATATGCTGCTCCTTATAATCCATATCAAGATAATAAAGATTATGACACTGAGTATGAATATTTCGAATTTACGAAAGATTATGGTCCAGGACCTTTTGTAGTTAATATAGAAGACGCAACGATTATGAATAGAAACTTCAGAACTGCTTTATGGACCGGTAATCATTTACAATTAACCCTAATGAGTATCGAAGTAGGTGATGATATCGGTTATGAAATTCACCCTGATATAGACCAATTTATTCGTGTTGAAGATGGTTATGGACTTGTGTTAATGGGTGAAGATAGAAATCATATGGACTTTAGGGCCTTGGTTCAATCGGGTTATGCTTTTATTATTCCAGCAGGAACATGGCATAATGTAATTAACACAGGAGATACACCGTTAAAAGTGTATTCCATATATGCACCGCCAAAGCACCCTTGGGGTACTATCCATGAAACAAAAGAAGATGCAATGACTGATAATCATGAAGACTAATATTAAAGATATAAATTGACTCTATCATACGAATTAGAGCATATTATCAGTAGTATTTTATAATATAAAAGGGTTGATACAAAATATATGTTGAATGATAAACCTTCTTTGCATCAACCCATATTTCTATTATTGAACTAAATCATTTAAATCTCCAAAGGTATATCCCATCTCTTCCCATTTCGTTAATAATTCGTCTAAAATTTCAGAATTAGTTTTTGATGTACTATGTAAAAGAACAATGGCACCTGGATGAATTCTTCCAAGTAATTTCTTAAAAGCTTGTTCTTTCGTTGGTTGTTTATCGTTATACCAATCAACATAAGCTAAACTCCAAAAGAATGTTTTATAACCTAATTCTTGTGCCATTTTTAAATTATCTACACTGTATGTACCTTGTGGTGGACGGTAGTATTTAACCATATCCTGTCCTGTCACATCTTTAAATGCTACCTCAAGGTCTTCTAGTTCTTTACGGAAAGATTCCATAGATGATATTTTAGCCATATTAGGGTGATGATATGTATGATTTGCTACATGATGACCTTCTTCTAACATTCTTTTTACTAAATCAGGACTGGTCGTTATATAATTTCCAACCAGAAAAAAGGTTGCAGTAACATTATGTTTCTTTAAAGCATCCAGAATGGTAGCTGTATAACCGTTTTCATAACCTGCATCAAACGTTAAGTAAATTACCTTTTTACTGGTATCTCCTATATAATAAGTATCATATTGCTTTAATTCATCTGCAGTTGCATTACCTGTTGGTGGCATACCTTCGCCAGAAAATCCAAGTCCCCAATTAGTTCCACCTGATTCATTTACAACATCTTTCTCATAAGCATTTGCAAACATAGCGATACCGCCACCTAGAAAATATGAAAAAGCTAAGAATAATGCTGCAAATATATACTTGTTAACTTTTGCAATTTTCATAAAAACTCCAATCAATATATTTATTATTAATATATTGATTGGAGTTTCTTGTCATTCCTGTTTAGATTGTACTTTTTATTATTTTAATTTCTATTAAGATCGAAATTCTGTTGGAGAAATATTATAGTAGTTTTTGAATGCCTTACTAAAATAATTATTATTACTATAACCCAAACGTTCCGATATATCTTTTATTTGTAACGTAGGATCACTAAGAAGTTCTTTTGCCCGTTCCATCCTTAATTTTAATGCATATTCATAAATTCCATAACCAAATTCCTTCTTAAAATATTTTGATAAATATTCTTTCGAAAAAAAGTATTTTTCTGTAAACATAGATATTTTAATTTCACTATTGTAATGCTTTTCTATATAATCTTTGATGGCGTAGATTACCTCCCTAGGCGGTAGATTAACATCTTCTAAAACTTTTTTTGGTATAATGTTATTCTCACGATTTAAAATAGAAACCGCTTTACCTAAAGCATTATTTAGGTCATTTTCAACAATTGGTTTCAGTAAATAATCAACAGCTCCATTTTTTATTGCAATCTGTGCATACGAAAAATCATCATACCCACTTACAACAATAAACTTTGCTTTTGGAAATTCAACACTTGCTTTATTTAAGAAATCAACACCACCCATAACAGGCATTTGCATATCGACAAATACAATATCTGGATGTAATTCTCTCATTGTTTTAAGTCCATCCATACCGTTATACTCACTAATTGGTGATTCTATATCATATTCACGCCATTTTCCAAGTGCAGTAATTACAATATGGACAGCCTTTTCATCATCTATTATAAGTGTTTTATACATAATTTACCTCGCTTTATACTGTAATTTGTAGACTCACAGTAGTTATTTCATTTGTTATACTGTTGATACTTAAAGTTGCAGACTCACCATAAAGTATATTTAGACGATGATATAAATTACTTAAACCAATGCCAGAATTAAGAGTTTTTTTAGTCAAATCGGATTGAAACGCAGCATATATGTTGTCT
>JARBTX010000149.1 GCA_029239975.1 Anaerocolumna sp. | reverse complement strand
TCCTTCAAGTGGTAAAAGGCACCACTTTCAGACGGTCTTCGCCATCTGAATATTATATACTCATATTCATCTCTGTTTTTATGTAAGGCTTATAAGATGGTTTAAATTTTAATAAAAATGATATTCAGAAATGGGATTAGATAAAATAATATAAAGTCTATAATTAAGACAATTATTTTGTATAAATCGATCCAAGAAATATTATATAACAATTTCAATACAAGACTTACCTGCATTTTCTAAGTGCAAAATATATGCTCATTAATAAATGAATGAGCATAAAACCGTTTGATAAGTATTAAAAAGCTTAGTTAAATGATAATGTCAATACAGTTAATGTATATACTAGAACTGCATTGACTTTTTTGTTATAACTTTGGAATAAATTGTTAATTTTTGGGTTTAATTTATTCTGTTTTAGTTATATAATTAAAAGTGTTAGAGCTATTGTATACTATTGCGAAGTAAAAATTATTAATATTTGGAGGTATAGTATGCTGAAAACAAAACGGCTTGAATTGGTTGGGTTTGATGTTAAATATGCAAACGATTTCTTTGAAATATGGGGCGATTTTGAAGTAATAAAATATACATTTACACCTTTATTGACTACTATTGATGAATGTATTAACTTAATTGAACATCAGATAAATCGGACAGATAAAGATTTCATAGACCGCTTTGTTATTCTGCTAAATAATAAAGCTATTGGCATGGTTGGTTGCATTTGTATGGATAAAAGAAATTTCGTTTATGGGCTTTATTATCAAATATCTCGAGTTCACTGGGGGTGTGGTTATGCAAGCGAAGCAGCGAGTGAAATAATGAATTATGTATTGAATGAATACCCAAATACCATTTTTAAAGCAGAAGTAGTATCTGAAAATCCAGCGAGTGCAGCTGTATTGATGAAAAATGGATTAAAACAATCATATATAGAAAAAAATGGATTTAAGCTAAATAATTTTGATCTTGATTTAATACATTATTCTAGTGTTTAGCCCTGCAAAATGAGCATAGTCTTAAAATGACACCAAAATTCTTAATCCAGAACCTAGAGAGAGAGAAATCTATGATAATCGTAGAACAAAGGTATTCCATTGTGACCCACATTCACCTAGTTAAAAAAGTGGCATTAAAAAGAATATAGTGGACTAAGAAAAATCACAAGTTACTTCCTTTGATAATTTAACTTCAAAATTGTTTCAATAAGAAATTTATTAAGAGACTAATACGTATCTAACAACAAATAGTATCAGCTTTACTCATCACCGTATATTTAGCTCTGAGTGCATCCAGGCCTGATTTACAGTGAATTGATAGAATCCATACGTATCATATTTCAAAATCAAAGCTTATATTGGCGAAGGGCAAGCTGTTTGACGAAGCGCAGTATGCGCTAAGGAGTTCTTGCTCTTCGTCAATGTTTTAAGCTTTGAATTTGGAATTTAGATACGTTAGGGTTCTATCTCTGAACAGTAAATCAGGCTGGATGCACTCAGAGCTTCATAACGTACAAGCAAAGCGTCCGTACGTTAAAATCGGTTCGTTATAAACGATTCTTTAAAAATTAAAAACCCCTTGACAATACTAAATATTATGCTAGAATTAACCCTATAGAAAAATAGAAAAAGGCTATGAAGGTGTAATGCTATGCATTGCAGATAATTATTTTCTATCAGAGAGAGGAAGTCACCGGCTGAAAGCTTCCTTTAGTTCAGATAATTATTGATTTTCCCACTGGAGCTTTATCTTTTAAAACTAGTACTAGTGAGTAGGAGATAACGTAGATGCTCGTTACGCATAACTTTAAGTGCTTATATACAATTAACACGTTTAATTGATATGTAAGAATTAGGGTGGTACCGCGGAAGTGGCACTTATGTGATGAACATAAGAAGCCGAATTATCATTATAGATAATCACTCCGTCCCTTGTTCGTTAGGGACGGATTTTTTTATTTAGACGTTCGTCCTAAGACTAACGTCTTTTTTGTTGAAAAATTTTCAATCAAAAATGGAAATGTAAAGTTTAAAAATGTCCCTAATGCCATATGTAGATAACCCTAGTTTCCATTTATGAACTGGAAACGCTATTAAGAAAGGAGATTACCATGAAGGAAAAATTAAAAGCCATAGTGGAGGAAGCACTAACTAGTATTAATGCCTCCGAGGAATTAGACAAATTAAATGAAATCAGAGTAGCTTTCCTAGGTAAAAAAGGTCAACTAACAGACCTTTTAAAATCTTTAAAAGATGTCGCACCAGAGGATAGACCAGCAGTTGGCCAAATGGTAAATGAAGCAAGAACTGCTTTAGAAGAAAAATTAGAAGAAAAGAAAAATTACTTTGCAAAGAAGATTCGTGAAGAACAAATTAAAAGAGAAACCATCGACGTTACACTTCCAGCAAAAAAACCAATGGTGGGACATCGTCATCCGAATACCATTGCTTTAGAAGAAGCAGAAAGAATCTTTGTTGGTATGGGTTATGAAGTAGTGGAAGGACCTGAAGTAGAATACGATTATTATAACTTTGAAGCACTTAATATTCCTGCAAATCATCCTGCAAAAGATGAACAGGATACCTTCTATGTAACAAGTAACATTCTTTTAAGAACACAAACTTCTCCAGTACAAGTAAGAGTAATGGAAAAAGGTAAATTACCTATTCGTATGATTGCACCTGGTAGAGTATTCCGTTCTGACGAAGTAGATGCGACTCACTCACCAAGTTTCCATCAAATTGAAGGATTGGTTATTGATAAGAATATAACATTTGCAGATTTAAAAGGAACTTTAGCTGAATTTGCAAGACAATTATTTGGCGAAGATACAAAAGTTAAATTTAGACCACATCATTTCCCATTTACAGAACCAAGTGCAGAAGTAGACGTAACTTGCTTTAAATGTGGTGGTTCCGGATGTCGTTTCTGTAAAGGCTCTGGATGGATTGAAATCTTAGGATGTGGTATGGTTCACCCAAGAGTACTTGAAATGAGCGGTATTGATCCAAATGAATATTCTGGTTTTGCATTTGGTATGGGTCTTGAACGTATTGCATTATTAAAATATGAAATCGATGATATGAGATTATTGTACGAGAATGATGCTCGTTTCTTAAAACAATTTTAAGGGAGGTCGGATAGAATGAATACACCATTATCATGGATTAAAGCTTATGTACCAGATCTTGACGTAACTGCGCAGGAATATACAGATGCTTTAACTTTAACAGGAACAAAAGTAGAAGGCTATGAAAAGCTAGATGCTGATTTAGATAAAATTGTAGTAGGTAAAATAGTAAAGATTGAAAGACATCCAGATGCAGATAAGTTAATTGTATGCCAAGTACAAGTTACAGCAGATGGTGAAACTGTTCAGATTGTAACAGGTGCTCCTAATGTAAAAGAAGGAGATATTGTTCCAGTTGTTTTAGATGGTGGTCGTGTTGCAGGTGGTCATGACGGTAATAAAACTCCTGGTGGTATAAAGATTAAAAAAGGTAAACTACGTGGTATCGAATCTTGTGGTATGATGTGCTCCATAGAAGAACTAGGTTCCACTAGAGAAATGTATCCAGAATCTCCTGAGAGTGGAATATATATTTTCAGTGATAACCCTGCATACGACGGAATTGAAATTGGATCCAGTGCAATTACTGCTTTAGGTCTTAATGATGTCGTGTTTGAATATGAAGTTACTTCAAACCGTGTGGATTGCTTTGGTGTTCTTGGAATTGCAAGAGAAGCAGCAGCTACTTTTAGAAAAAAATATTGCCCACCAGTTGTAAAAGAAACTGGTAACTCTGAAAAGGCAAGTGACTATATCTCAGTTGAAGTACAAGATACAGACCTTTGTAGCAGATATGTTGCTAGAGTTGTGAAAAATATTAAAATTGCTCCATCTCCAATGTGGATGCAAAGAAGACTAGCAGCTTGTGGAATTAGACCAATCAATAATTTAGTAGATATAACGAATTATGTTATGGAAGAATATTCACAACCTATGCATGCTTACGATTTAGACTTGGTTGCAGGTAAAAAGATAATTGTTAGAAGAGGTAAAGACGGTGAAGAATTCCAAACTTTAGACGGACAAATCCGTAAAATTGATTCATCGATTCTTATGATTTGTGATGCTGAGAAACCAGTTGGTATTGCAGGTATTATGGGTGGAGAGAATTCTAAGATTACTGACGATGTTAAGACATTATTATTCGAAGCTGCTTGCTTTGATGGTACTAATATTCGTTTATCTGGTAAAAAACTTGGGTTTAGAACCGATGCTGCAGCTAAATTTGAAAAAGGCTTAGACCCTAACACTGCAATGGAAGCGATGAACCGTGCTTGTCAGTTAATTGAAGAATTAGGTGCAGGTGAAGTTGTTGGTGGAGCTGTTGATGTATATAGTAAAGTAAGAGAAGCTAGAAGAATTTCTTTTAGTGCAGATAGAACCAATAAAATCTTGGGTACTAATATTGATAAAGACACAATGATTGGCTATTTCAAACAAATCGATTTAGGTTATGATGAAAGTACAGGGGAAGTGATTGTACCAAGCTGGAGACAAGACGTAGAAAGTCAAGCAGACTTAGATGAAGAAGTTGCGCGTTTCTATGGATATGATAATATTCCAACTACTCTACCAACTGGTGAAGCGACTACGGGTAAATTATCCTTTAAGCATAGAATTGAAGGTGTAGCTAGAAATTTAGCAGAACAGTTTGGATTTAGTGAAGGAATGAATTACTCCTTTGAAAGTCCTAAGGTATTTAATAAATTATTAATACCAGAAGGAGATAAATTAAGAGATACCGTTGTAATTTCGAATCCTTTAGGGGAAGATTTTAGTGTAATGAGAACGATTTCACTTAATGGTATGTTAAATTCATTATCTACTAATTATAATAGAAGAAATAAAAATGTTCGTTTATACGAATTAGGTAATATTTATCTTCCAAAGGCACTTCCTATTACTGAATTACCAGAAGAAAGAATGCAATTCACTTTAGGTATGTATGGTGAAGGAGATTTCTTTGACCTAAAAGGTGTAATAGAAGAATACTTTGAAAAAATCGGTATGAAGAAGTTGGTTACTTACGATCCAAAAGCAGGTAAACCATTCTTACATCCAGGACGTCAGGCTAATATTATCTATGATGAGACAGTAATTGGTTACATTGGAGAAGTTCATCCAGACGTACTAGATAATTATAATATTGGTGATAAAGCATATGTAGCTGTGTTAGATATGCCAGAAATCGTATCCCGTGCTACTTTTGATGTAAAATATGAAGGAATTACTAAGTATCCAGCTGTAACCCGTGACATTAGTATGGTTATGAAAAAAGAAATACTTGCAGGTGATGTAGAAGCAATCATTCGTAAAAACGGCGGTGCTATCCTTGAAAGTTATCGTTTGTTCGATATTTATGAAGGAGCACAAATTAAAGAAGGTCATAAATCCATGGCATATTCTATTAGTTTCCGTGCAAAAGACAGAACGTTAGAAGAAAAAGATGTAACGGAAGTAATGACAAAGATTTTAAATGGTTTAAGTAAATTAGGAATAGAATTAAGACAGTAAGAATTGTTCAAAGTATAACCTTTTGCTTGATGAAATTTATTCCATTAATACAATATGCGGCTTAAGCCAATAGATAGATATAGCATTGAACGAAATTAGTCCATGACATAAAATGTGTTATGGACTAATTTTATTTTGATACAATTCAAACAAGGTAATAACATCCATTTATATTTGTTATTTTTAAAAAGAACTAAAAATACTTGTAATTGTAAGAAATTATTAAAAGAATAATATGGAATATTAATATAATTTAATAAAATATTAGCAATTATAGCATATTTTAGACAATATTTTGACAAAACTTAGTAGTATGATGTACAATAATAAGTAATAATGAGTCTATATGTCGATTACGCACATATACATTCATCGTAACTAGATACTGAGCTTTCCAAGCGGAATCAAAGTGTGATTAACAAAGAAAAGCTCGTCAATCAATACGAAATAGGAGGAGTTATTTATGAGAAAACGTTTAACCAGATGGTTAGCTCTAATGTTAGTAATTATTTTAGCATTACCTATACTTCCGGTGATTAAAGTTGACGCTGCTACGAAAGCATCACTTTCCATGTCATCAAAAACTTTAGTTGGTGTAGGAGCAACCGTTTCACTATCACTTAAGAATGTGAAAACAGCCAATGTAAAAAGAGCAACTTGGTATACGCAAGATGAAGACGTTGCTATAGTTGATGTAAAAACTGGTAAAGTTACCGCAGTTGGTAAAGGTAGTACCTATATTAAATGCAAGATTACATACAAGAATGGAAAAGTAGAACGCCCTTATTGTAAAGTAACTGTAAAGATCCCAGCTACAGCTGTTACAATTAATAATGCAAAAGATACAGAAGAGAATAATAACAGACATGTTATCGTTGTTGGTGAAAGTTATGATTTCAATGCTACATTAACACCAAGTAATGCAAATGATCAAGTATATTGGTTTGTTGACAATCAAAATTTTGCTTCTGTTGATAAAAATGGTGTTGTAAGAGGATTAAAACCTGGTATTGTAAGATTAACAGCAAAAGCTTCATTAACTGCATCTGGCGCTGCAAAAAGCCAGATAGATTACGGTATTAATATTGAAATTGTATCTAAAACTGCTAGAGTAATAAGTACAGTATTAACCGATACCACTACTTTAGTTGTAAACTTTAGTAATCCGATTGATGCTTCTACAGTAATTGGAACTGGTGGAAAACTTCTAGATAATATTGTAATTACAGCAAAAACAGATGATAGTGGTGCTACAGCCAATGGACTTGGAACACTAACAGGAACTCTTTCATCTGACGGAAAAACACTTACTATTAAATCAACTAATACATTTAATGGATCTTATGCAATCCATTTCTTATCTAATATTAAAACAACAGATGGTATTGCTTTATTAGATTATTATGAGAACCTTGATCTAAAAGATAATACAAAACCTTCCTTTGTGAATTGGACTGTTGATGATACAGGATTAATCGTTTCGTTAAACTTTAGTGAAGTAATGGACTTCTCTGCTTTAGCAGTTACAGATCCAAAGGTTGTAACAACGGGACAAACCGCTCTTACTTCAACTTTAACAATGATTAGCTTAAAAGATAATTACGTTGCATCAAAAGATGGTAAATCATTAACCATAGACTTAACTAATATGCCATCCATAGATCGTAACAAGATGTTTGCTGTTAATTTATCAGGAATTAAAGATAAAGCAGGTAATTATCCAGCAGCTTACCCATTAACCGTTTACTTTATGGCAGATACATCTCCAAAGCCACAAGCAAGAGTAATTACTATCACTCGTAGTGGTTACAATACATTGACAGCTACATTTGATAGATCAATTAAAACACCTGGTAGAGTATTACTTTCTAATGGTGAGTGGATACAAGGTGTAGTTGATGCAACAGATAATAAGAAAGTGAACTTTACATTATCAGCAGCAGCAGTTCTACTTACTGGTATGCAAAAAGTTTCTATTGGTATGTGGGATGGATA
>JARBTX010000148.1 GCA_029239975.1 Anaerocolumna sp. | reverse complement strand
GGAAAAGGTTTTACAGTTGTAGCAGATGAGATTAAAAAGCTTGCAACTCAAACTGGAGATGCAACTACACTTGTAGAACAATTAATTTCAACCGTACAACAAGAGATTAAACAAACAAATCAAAATATTACACTTATTGATGACCAGGTAAAAGCAACCATTAAGAATTCAAAAGAAAGTATGCAGGCAGTATCTTTAGTAATTGATGTTTCAAAAACGATATCTTACATATTAAATATAATGAACGAACAGAATCTAGCAATCTCAGAAGTTCGTGGTAATATAAGTGAAATGGCAATCAAGAGTGAGAAAAATGCAGTGGTAAGTGAAGAGTACAGTAAACAAGCAATCCTGTTAATCAATAATATAACAAAGCAAACGGATAAACTTAATCGAGTATTAGAAGATTTAGAGTTTTCATCCGATGGTTTAGCAGATATGGTTGCAGCATTTAAAGTAGTATAATATTAAAATACATAGTATCTGAGTGTATCATTCTGATATCAAAAAATGATACACTTATTTTTAATTATTTAAAAAATTAGTATTGACTCTGGTGTAACCCACGATGATACGATATAATAAGACGGCAGGGGTGCACACCTGAACAGTCTATCAAGCGTTAGTGCTGACCTTAAATTATACTTGGTAGCATGGAGGATATTATGTTTAAAATAGGTGAATTTTCTAAAATGAGTGGTTTATCCATTGATGCTCTTCATCATTATGAAAAAATGGATATTTTAATCCCAAAACAAACGGATCAATTCTCAGGTTATCGTTATTATGATGCGGAACAATTGATTACAGTAAATAAGATTACAGCTTTAAAAGACGCTAATTTCTCTTTACGAGAGATAGCAGATATCATAAATAGCAATATTTCCATCAAAGAACTCTTAATTTTAATTGAGAGTAAAGCAAATTCACTCGAAGAGACATTAATAAAAGAAACCGATAGACTGAATCGTCTCCGAAATAATATTTTTTTAATCAAGAATGGAGGCATCCCCCTTATGAATGAAGTATCAATAAAAAAAGTAGAACCAATCCTAGTTGCAACCATACGTAAGTCCTTTCATACTAGTAAATTTGATGAAGAACTTGAAACCATGTGGTCTGATGTAAATCAATATATCGAAAAAAGTGGCGTGAAACGAACTATCCCATGTATGATGTTATATCATGTTGGCTTTTGGTCATTGGATGAGAGTAATATGTTAGATGTTGAGGTTGTTGAACCAGTTACTAGAACATTTCAAGGGAATGATTATGTCAAAGTATATGAGTTACCGTCAAGTGATACTATAGCATGTATTGTTCACAATGGTTCATTTGAAACCATTGGGCCAACCTTTGACAAGTTATTTAAGTGGATTAAGCAAAATAACTATAAAATTGTAGGTCCTTTAAGGGAAATATATCATAAAGGGGACTGGGCTACGGATAATAAAGATGAATATATAACGGAGTTACAAATCCCGATTGAGTAAGTTTTTAGTATAGAATTATCGTATATCTTAACCTACCTAATTGAAAATAGTAATTTAATAGGAAGTAGATAAATAGAACAGTAAATGGACTATTTATCTACTTTTTCCTTTATATTAAAATCTATTTTAATTCACCATTTTCCTTATATAATAAGAAATTGAGGTATTAAAAATACAAAATATATCCTACAATGAATACGTGGTTCTTAGCAGAATATAGTCCACTAAGGTAACGAAAACTAAAAATTGGTATTCATCGAATATAAACTAGGTAAACGAAATTGTTTCCCAAATGCCTAATTTACATTATTTTGCCTAGATGTTTATTATGTGTAAGTGGAAAGTAATAATTGACAAATATGTAAATATGTGACAACATTAATTAACAATAAAATACAAACATTGTGGTGGTGTAATCACTTTACAACATCTAATATGTTGTGAATAAATAAGTAATATGTAGTAATAAGATAACATTATTAGGGGAGATACCGTATGTACACAAAGAAAGAACTATATGATAGATTAAAGTCTTTGCTTGCGCTTGAATTCAATTGTGCAGTTGATGACTTTAACAGTAGCAATAACATAATAACCAAACCAGTAGAAAGAGAAGGTCAAAGAAAATACATAGATGGAACTTTCTTTTTCAAAATGGTGACAATGGGAAATAATGCAATCATATCTGCAGATGAATCATTACATGAAAGACTTCGTGAGTTCGTTATGGATAAAACAGGCCATCATCTTTTTGAGCATCGGAATTTGGTTGAAATAGATAATATACTAAACCAGTATAATAAACGCTTATGGCAGACGCATCATATGTTTTTACCTGATACAAAAAATATACCAATGAAAGAGATAGCTCCAATAAAATGGCATGAGCAAGAGGATATCATGAAATTCTATGAAGGAAAGCAATTTCCGAATGCATTATGCGAAAAATTCCAACCAGAACGACCAGATATGTTAGCTGTAACTGCATATGACAGAGAAAACATAATAGGAATGGCGGGTTGTTCTGCAGACACAGCTGATATGTGGCAGATTGGTATTGATGTGAATGAGAAGTATCGTGGTAAAGGTATTGGAACTTATCTTGTGACACAACTGAAAAATGAAGTCTTGAAAAGAGACAAGATTCCATTCTACGGAACTAGTTTATCCAATCTTCATTCATGGAATATTGCAATTAATAGTGGTTTTTATCCAGCGTGGGTAGAAGTTGAAACGATAGAAGGATAAAAATGGATTTTATTGGCAGCAGCCAAATAAATTACGAGACGATACAGAAAAAATAGTTAGTGACACGAAAAACTGGTTGTTACAAGCAAACTAAATAAGGTTATTTAGTTTGCATATGGAATTTGATCCAAGGAATTTCTCAAAACACGAACACAACAACATATATTATAGGAGAATATGATGAAATCAATAAAGAAAATAGCTTTTATAGTATTTAACATCTTATTAATGATATTTTTTGATAAACTTTTCAGCTTGATACCTGAAAATTACTTGAAAAATATAGAATATGTTTTACCTTTAATTGGGTTAGCCTTATTATTATTTGATATTTGTTTTGTAGTGATAAAACGAAAATATGAAACAGTAGTATATATTATAATAACAGACATATGTTTTTTAATATCAGCTGGGTTTTTAACATATTTTCTATCTACAAATGATATATCAAAAGACATAACTTTTTTTCTTAAACGAAATAAAGAGATTTTTATTTCATATATTTTATTTATGATATTATTATTGGTTCGAGCTTATCTAAAGAGTTCAAAATTCAAAATAAGTGCAAATAGTACGGATGTTTCATGTTAATATCCGTTTGCACTGCTTGTACTAATTCTGTAATCTAGGGTAATTCTGTAAGAGGAGATTTATAATGAATGAAATAAAGTATAATATAAACTTTGATAAACTATGTAAAGAGTTACATCTAGGAGATATAATAGTAGAACCAACACCGTTAGCAGGTGGTTTTTTACATCGAATGTTTGCCGTTGAAACAACAAAAGGGAAATATGCCATAAAAGCATTAAATCCCAATATCATGTTAAGGCCAACTGCAATGAAGAATTATATGGATTCAGAAAGAATTGCAAATTTTTCATCTAGTTATATAGAAGCATTACCAGCAAAGAATATAAATAATTCTTTTATGCATCAAGTGGATAATCAATATTATCTTATATTTGATTGGATAGATGGAACGTGTTTGAAACCAGATGAGTTAAGTAAAGAACATTGTGAAAAAATCGGATTAATACTTGCTAAGATACATAATATAGATTTTTCTAGTCTAAACATTCAGAAAAAGTTTGATTCTAATGATTTAAATAACTTCCAGTGGACGTATTATTTACAAAAAGGAATTGAATTTCATGCTGAATGGATCGATTTACTTCAAACTAATATAGATAAATTAGCTACTTGGAGCTTAGAGTCAAAAAAAGCCCAAGAGTCACTTTCAAAAGATATAAAAATCAGTCATCGTGATTTAGACCCAAAGAATGTTTTGTGGGTACAAGATTCGCCAATTATTATTGATTGGGAATCAGCAGGTTTTATTCATCCATTACAAGAATTAATTGAAACTGCTATATATTGGGCAGAAAGTAAAACGAGTAATTTTGATAAAGAAAGATTTATTTCTTTTTTAGACGGTTACAAAAAGGGTTCAAAAAAGATAGATGCGAATTGGCATTTAGTTTTATGTGGAGGTTTCTTAGGAAAATTAGAATGGTTAGAATATAGTTTAAAAAGGTCACTAGGGTTAGAATGTACCGATACGAAAGAACAACAATTGGGAACAGAACAAGTTACTTATACCATTCAATCTTTAATTCAATATGAGAATTTAATGATTGAAATAGAAGAATTGTTAAAGGAGTATTATGAACATAATTTAAAATAATGAATTTTAGAGGAGAGAAACGATGTATAAGCCACGTCTTGTAACGAAAGATGATGAAAATACTATCTACAATCTCATAAACGAATTAGAAGATAAACCGCTATCTTTTCCTGATTTTACAAAGGCCTTTCATTTAAACCTAAAAGATCCAAGCATAGTATATTATGTCATGTTAGATAAAGATAAAATAATCGGATTCATTAGTATACATATACAGATATTATTACATCACGTTTCAAAAATAGCAGAAATACAAGAATTAATCGTAGCCAAAGAATATCAGGGGAAAGGAATTGGAACAAAATTATTTGATATTGCTTTAAAAGTAGCTCAAGATAATAATTGCACCCAAATTGAAGTTTGTTGTAATCAAAAGAGACAAAGAAGTCACGAATTTTATCTAAAAGTAGGTATGGAGAATAGCCATTATAAATTTTGCTTACCTATTGATAAAGATAAGAGATATGTATAATAAGATATTTAATAATAATTAGTTATTGATACAATAAAAGAGAATTATGTTAATACCACAAAAAGATTTTGGGTAGAATGGAGGATTATTATGGAATACAGACAATTAGACAAGTTAGGAATTAAAACTTCTCTGTTAGGATTTGGATGTATGCGTTTTCCAAAACACAGAGATGGAAGTATCAACTACAAAAAAGCAGAAGAATTAATAGATAAAGCTTATGAAAATGGTGTTAATTATTATGATACGGCTTATGTTTATCATAGTGGAGAAAGTGAGAATTTTATTGGCTCTGTTCTTGATAAATATGAACGCAGTACATATTACCTTGCTACTAAGTTACCATGTTGGATGATAAAATCCGTAGACGATGCGAAGAAGATATTTAAGGAGCAATTAGAACGATTACATAAGGATTATATTGATTTTTATTTATTACATTCCCTTGATAGAGAAAGTTTTGATAAGATGGTAAGTTTAGGAATTTTGGAATTAATGGATCAATTAAAAGCGGAAGGAAAAATTCGCTATATCGGTTTTTCTTTTCATGATGAATATGATGCATTTGAGTATATATTAAAATTCAGGGATTGGGATTTTTGTCAAATCCAATTAAACTATATGGATACGGAATTACAAGCAGGCATGAAAGGATATGAACTTACGGAAGAATTAAATGTACCTTTAATCATTATGGAACCAGTTAAAGGTGGTACCTTGGCAAAATTGCCACAAGGTGTAACGAAATATCTTACAGCCGTAACTCCAGAGAATAGCACAGCTTCCTGGGCATTAAGGTGGGTTGCTTCCTTGCCAAATGTTAAGGTTATTCTAAGTGGTATGTCAAATATGAAACAAGTGGATGATAATTTAAGTACTTTTGGAGAATTTAAGAAGCTAACCGAAAAAGAGCAGCAGGCTGTGACAGAAGCCGTTAAGGTTTTACAAAAAAGGATGAAGAATGGTTGTACAGGATGTTCCTATTGTATGCCATGTCCTGCTGGTGTTGATATTCCTTCTAATTTTAGAATATGGAACGATTATGGAATGTATCATAATCCAAACGTAACAAAATGGTTTTGGGCGAATGATTTAAACGACAAATCGAAAGCAAAACAATGTATCGATTGTGGGAAATGTGAAACACTTTGTCCACAAAGAATTCAGATTAGAAATGATTTAAAAGCACTTCAGAATGAGTTGGATTTAATAAAATAAGACATTCATTCTTACGAATTTATAGTATTGTTATTTATATTTTATGAATCATTGCGATTCGCTGCAAAAAGCAGGATTTTATACATAGATAAGGATTCATTTTCTACATAAGATTAACATTACCTAGGAGAGATAACATGTATATAGATTTTTTTAAACATGAAGATAACTGGCAAGATGTGAAAGATGCTACAATGAATACAATCGGAAAATCTACGGGGAAATATCCTGATTCCGATTGGAAGCTGAAATTATTAAAAGCAGAACATTCACCAATTCGAAAATTAAAATTCTCTTGGCGTTGGGTCGATATACCATACTGGGTTTCTGTACATCTAGTAAGACATAAAGTTGGGATTGAACATTTTGTAAAGACTCAAAGGTCAGATCGAACTGGTGAAGATAGAAATGAGCTACCACAGGGGACTTTAATATCTCATGAGTGTGAAGCAGATGCCCAAGCTTTGATAAATATTAGTAGGAAAAGATTATGTACTTGTGCTAGCCCTGAAACAAGAAATGCATGGAAATTAGTGAAAGAAGAAGTAAAGAAAGTAGAACCTGAATTAGCGAAATGTATGGTGAAAGAATGTGTGTATAGGGGCTTTTGTCCTGAGATGTTTGGCTGCGGGTATGATAAAACGGAACAATATACAATAGATGTTACTGAATATAGAAATGTTCCTTCGATGTGATTATTGGAAATAATTATATACGTTTAGGAGTAATAAAATCATGAAAAGTATTTTTAAAGCAGTACTATTAGTGTTAGGAGTATTACAAATATTACTACCTGTGATTAATGTAATTACAAGCAGTAATGATAATATTCTCATTGACTCTAAGATACTATTTTTAAGTTTTCTTAATTCTATTATATATTTTGCAGTAGTTTTTCTATTAAATGAAAATGATAAGAAAGATGAAAAATTAAAAGAGTTTGAAAAAAGGTTAGAGAATCATTATAAATCAATTCAGATTATAGAAAATGTCAATAAGGAGTAACGATGAATATAGAAATTAAAAAATTAACACCAGAATTAATGAAAGAGTACCTTGATTTTTTTGAAAAAGAAGCATTTACAGATAACAAAGAATGGGAAGGCTGCTATTGTGTCTATTATCACTGGAATGAATCAATCGATACTGAATGTAAAAAGTATGAAGCTGATGGTGGTACTTGCTACAAACGTGAACTTGCGAAAAGATTCATTCAAGATGGAACAATAAAAGGTTATCTTGCTCTAGTAGATGGCTTAGTAGCTGGTTGGTGTAATGTAAATGACAAGAACAAGTATCATATGTTAAGTAAAGAAAACTGTCCTGAATTATGGGATGACTCTGTTACGAATAAAAAAATAAAATCTATCGTTTGTTTTACAATTGCACCCAAAATGCGTAAAAAAGGCATTGCCACGGAATTACTAAAAAAAATTTGTGAAGATGCTAAAAATGATGGATATGATTTTGTAGAAGCTTACCCAGGTACAGGTGAAACCAATGAACGTAGCTATCATGGACCATATTCTTTATATAAAAAAAATGGATTTACGGTATATAAACATATCGATAATGA
>JARBTX010000147.1 GCA_029239975.1 Anaerocolumna sp. | reverse complement strand
AATAGGTTTTTAAGGTGCCCAACATAAAAAGAATTATAAAATCAGTAATAGGGCGGGATTCAGTAGAATCCCACCCCCACTATTGACAAAGAACCAATTGAAATTGGCCAAATAAAATTATTCACAACTAATTCACAGTAATTTACCATTTTTAAGCATCAAAAAAGCCTTGAAACACCGTGATTTCAAGGCTTTTATTAATATTCTTGTTATCTCTTTGAGAACTGTGGAGCACGACGTGCGGCTTTGAGACCGTACTTCTTTCTTTCCTTCATTCTTGGATCTCTTGTTAAGAAACCTGCTTTCTTTAATGCTGGACGGTAATCTTGATCTGCATGTAATAATGCTCTAGAAATACCATGTCTGATTGCACCAGCTTGACCAGTGAATCCGCCACCACGTACGTTTACAAGTACGTCAAATTTATCAGCTGTATCTGTAATAACAAGAGGTTGACGAACGATTAATTTTAGTGTTTCAAGACCAAAGTATTCGTTCATATCTCTCTTATTGATTGTTACTTTACCAGTACCAGGTACTAAATATACTCTAGCAATACTGCTCTTTCTTCTTCCAGTTCCGTAGTATTTTGCCTTAGCCAATGTTATTTCCTCCTTTCAACCTCTCTGATTAGTATTTAATTTCTAATACTTCTGGTTTTTGAGCTGCGTTGTTGTGCTCTGGACCAGCGTATACGTGTAATTTTGTTATCATTTGTCTTCCTAAAGGTCCTTTTGGAAGCATACCTTTAACAGCGATGTTGATAGCGTCTTGAGGTTTTTTAGCCATTAATTCTCTTAATGTAGTTTCTCTCATACCACCTACATAATCAGAGTGATTATAGTAGATTTTTTGGTCTAATTTTTTACCTGTAACTTTAATTTTTTCAGCGTTAACAACGATTACATTATCACCTGTATCAATGAATGGTGTGTAAGTTGGTTTATTTTTACCTCTTAATATCTTAGCGATTTCAGATGAAAGACGGCCTAGTGTATGTCCTGTAGCGTCAATTACATACCATTTTCTTTCTATCGTAGCTGGACTAGCCATAAAGCTTTTCATTGGTTGACCTCCTTAGATTAATAAAAATCTTCAAATTTTCATAGTTATATGTTAAAATACTCTACCGGGGCTTGGTTTAAGTATTCTCAACTCACGTCTTAATATTATATAACATTCCACCTGGCGTGTCAATACATTTTCCTGGGACAAGATACAGTTTTTCCATTTTTTTATAAAGTACTATACTTATAGAAATAACTATTTCCTTTTTATTTTCCAGTTTCATATAAAGTATTTACACTAACTTTAATGATTAAAAGAAATCTTAAAGTATATTTAATAATATGTTATTGTCCATTAATTACCAATATTTTATGTTAAAATACGTTATTAGGAATTACTTCATTTACTCTAATACACTTACTCTGATTTATTTACTCTAATTTATTTACCCTAATTTATTTATTTACTCTAACTCATTTATAATTATATAATGTAAAAATAATCTTAAGTAAATTATTTATGAACAACCAAATCCGGATAATCAATATGATGTAACATCAATCCTTCTGCCGGTGCTTTAGGACCTGCTGCAGTTCGATCTTTTTTCTCTAGTATTTCACACACATGATCTGGTGGATAAACTCCTAATCCTACTTTAATCAATGTTCCAACGATAATACGCACCATATTATATAAAAATCCATTACCAGAAATAGTGATACTAATCATATCATCTTGCTTGTCTATATTTAAGTTATAAATAGTACGTACGGTATCTAAAACCTGGGTTCTAGTGGAGCAGAAACTCTTAAAATCGTGTTCACCTACTAAATATTTACTAGCTTCTATCATATTATCCAAATTTAATGGATAATAAACAAAATGTGAATATAATCTATTTGTTGGTATCGGAAATTTTGTATTAAGTATTTTGTATTCATATGTTTTTGTACTATTACAATATCTAGGATGAAAATCTAATGGCACGTCCATAGACTTCCTAACTACGATATCCTTTGGTAATCTTTGATTTAGTGCATAAGATATTTTTTCACCTGGAATTTTTGTTTCAGAATCAAATACAGCCACGTTACCTAATGCATGTACACCAGAATCGGTTCTACTTGCTCCTATCACGGTAATTGGTTCTTTTAATAACGTTGTAAGTTCTCGATTAATAATTTCTTCTATAGTAATGCCATTGGGCTGAATCTGCCATCCACAGTATTTCGTACCGTCATATGCTATTACTAACATAATTCTTTTCATATATGACTCCCAATCTTTTCGTAAACAATCTAATTTTTTATCTAAATGACATTATATTCTTAATAAATATATCCTTATTAGATACATTTTTATTAAATACATTTTATTAAATAATTCTTATGAAATACACCCTTAATAAGTAATTTCTTGTTAATTACAATCTTATTAAATACTTCCTCAATTAAAGTATCTTCCACGAAAGTTCTTATCCATGTAGGCATGTTTGTAAAATACGTATTATTCATAATCATTACCAAAAAGTAAATATATGATATATTCATTTAATCAAGCACTAGTGATTATTAGAACATCTCAATACTTATATGAAATGATTGAGTAAAATAACACCTATAAAATATAAAATTAGCACAAAATAAGCAAGAAAGTCTCTACCATTATATTTTAAAGGCTTCATTTTTGTACGTCCTTCACCACCACGATAACATCTTGCTTCCATGGCCATTGCCAAATCATTTGCACGGCGAAAAGCTGAGACGAATAATGGAACTAATAATGGAACTAAACCTTTTGCTCTCTTAATTAATCCACCGGAATCAAAATCTGCACCACGAGCCATCTGTGCTTTCATGATTTTATCTGTTTCTTCCATAAGGATTGGTATAAAACGAAGTGCAATGGACATCATCATAGAAATTTCATGCACTGGTACTTTGATTTTTCTAAGTGGCCACATTAACCGTTCAAGTCCATCAGTTAAATGATTTGGTGTGGTTGTAAATGTCATTAAAGATGAACCTAATATTAAAAAGATTAATCTTAGCGCCATTAAAATTGAGATTTCTAAACCTTGTTTGGTTATATTAATAAACCCTAAACGCAGCAAGGAATCACCTGGCGTAAAAAATAAATTAAAAGTTAGCGTAAATAATATAAGTACAACAACTGCTTTTAAACCTTTAACAATAAATTTAAATGGAACCTTTGAAATTTTAATTATTGTAAATAAAAATAATACCGCAAGTATATAACCATAATAATTCTGAAAGGTAAATAAAGAAACTATATATGCGATTGTTCCAACTAATTTTACTCTCGGATCTAACCTATGAAGTATAGAATTAGTAGGATAATATTGTCCTATTGTAATATCTCTTATCATTTCTTATCTCCCATCTAGCTATGCTCTTAATACACGGAGTATTTCTAGTTTTGCTTCTTCCACAGTTGTAGGGGCAGTACTTACTCTAATACCTCTATTGATTAATTCATTCATTACATAAGTAACTTGTGGAGCCGCTAGCCCCATGGCTTCTAGCTCTTTATAATGCGCAAATACGCCATGTGGCGTATCATTAAATGCTATACAACCTTTGTTCATAACAATAAGCCTATCTGCGTATTTTGCGATGTCTTCCATGCTATGAGATACCAATATAATCGTGATTTTACTTTCTTTATGAAGTTTAGCAATTTGCTCTAGTATTTCATCTCTACCTTTCGGATCCAATCCCGCAGTAGGCTCATCTAATATAAGTACTTCTGGTTTCATCGCTAACACACCTGCAATAGCAACCCTTCTTTTTTGTCCACCAGACAGCTCAAATGGCGATGCATCTAGCATATCATCACCTAAACCTACCATTTTTAGAGCATCATATGTTCTTACATCAACTTCTATAGAATCTAGACCAAGGTTTTTTGGACCAAAGCAAACATCCTTATAAACGGTTGTTTCAAATAACTGGTGCTCTGGGTATTGAAATACTAATCCGACCTTACTTCTTAAGGTTTTCATATTGTAATTTTTATCATAGATATCTTCACCATTATAATAAATATGACCACTTGTAGCTTTCATTAGCCCATTTAAATGCTGAGTTAAAGTGGATTTACCAGAACCAGTATGTCCGATTAAACCAATGAATTCACCGTCATTTATAGTTAAATTTATATCTTTTAAGGCATGCTTTTCATAAGCATTTCCAGGGCTATATACATAATTTACTTTATCTACTATGATTGACATAAAATCCTCCATGCTGCCAAAACACTGCGAATCCCAGTGTTAGCACAATATTTGGAATCGAATTAAAAGTTTTATTGTGAAAATATTGACTTTCCACAATACCAACACACTTACATGAACTTGCTAATTGCAGAAACAAATTCCTCTACTGTTAAAATACCATTCGGGAGTTCGAGACCTTTTTTTTGTAATTCATATGCTAATTCGGTAACCTGTGGAACATCTAATCTATACTTCTTTAAATCATCCACTTTAGAGAATATTTCCCTTGGAGTTCCTTGCATAACAACTTTACCATTATCCATTACAATTACTTTATCTGCATTGATTACTTCATCCATATAATGCGTAATTAAAAGAACTGTTACCTTCTCTTTTTTATTTAATTCTTTTATTGTTTTTATTACTTCTTTTCTTCCTACTGGATCAAGCATTGCAGTAGGTTCATCTAATACTATGCATTCTGGTTTCATGGCCATAATTCCAGCTATTGCAACTCTTTGCTTTTGACCACCAGATAATTTATTAGGAGAATGAGTACGGTATTCTAACATACCAACAGCTTTTAAACTTTCTTCAACACGTTTCCAAATCTCTTCAGTTGGAACTCCTAAATTCTCTGCACCAAATCCTACGTCTTCTTCTACTACAGTTGCAATTATTTGGTTATCTGGATTTTGAAATACCATACCTGCTGATTGACGAATATCCCAAATCTTATCTTCTTCTTTGGTATCCATGCCTTTCACCCACACTGTACCTTCCGTAGGTATTAAAATCGCATTAATGTGTTTTGCAAGTGTTGATTTACCTGATCCATTATGACCTAAGATAGCAACAAAATCACCTTTATTCACATCAATATCTACATTATCTATAGCACGATTTATGGATTCAACATTTCCTTCTTCGTCTCTTCTTATATATTCAAATATTAAATTGTTTGTTTTTATCATGCTCATATCAGAACCCTCTTATATTTTATAGCATTTCTTAACTTTCTACATTGTAAAGTATTATTCTAAGAAATGCAATTGATTTTTTACGAATATGTACTCATAACGCTTTATAAACAGTACGAAGACTGTATTTCAAATTAATTTAGATATGATGTCTTATGTAATCTGTTACTTAGTTGAAAACATATCTAAATAGGTAATAATATTAGTATAATTTTACTCAATTAAGTAACGCTGTATAATTTTCTCGATATGACTATCTTTATTTTTAAGATATAAATTATTTGACTTTTACATGGTAATAGAATATATTTACATTAGCATACACAATTACTTAATGGATATGTATGAAAGAACGATTGAAAGGACAAAATTCATGAGTGATCGAAAAAAAGAAATATTAGATTGGGTAAAAGTTATCGTTATAGCTTTGGTTGTATCTTTTGTTTTAAACAATTATGTTATCGTAACAGCGCAGGTTCCTACAGGATCTATGGAAAATACAGTAATGACAGGAGATCGAATCATCGCTTTTCGCCTTTCCTATCTGTTCGATGAGCCAAAACGTGGAGATATTATAGTTTTCCCTTTTCCAGATGATGAAACTACAAACTATTTAAAACGAATTATTGGCCTTCCTGGTGAAACAATTGAAATTATTGATGGTAAAATCTATATAGATGGTAACGATAATCCACTTGATGAAAGCTACTTAAAAGATGAACCTGAAGGCACCTTTGGACCATATGAAGTACCTGATGATTGTTACTTTATGCTAGGAGATAATCGAAATTCTTCAGAAGATTCAAGATACTGGGAACATCCATTTGTAGAAAAAGATAAGATTATAGGCAAAGCAGTGATTCGATACTTTCCATCTGTAAATGTATTAAAATAAACATACTAGATCATATAGTATGCGCAGTTGCACATTATATGATTTTTTATTTCCATAATTCTAGTAATGATGACTTTTAAAATAAAAGAAGAGTTATTTCACGTATGTGAAATAACTCCTTTTATATGTCATTGATTACACTAATTCAATAAGAACTTCCATAGCTGCGTCACCTTTACGTTGACCAATCTTTACGATTCTTGTATAACCACCGTTACGGCTTGTATACTTTGGAGCTATTTCATCAAATAATTTATCAGTTACATCAACTGTTTTAGTATTTCTCTTTTTACCAGCAGCTTCAGTAGGAACTTCAGTTACAGTATAAAGGAATTTTAACATTTGTCTTCTTGCATGAAGACGGGATGCGCTATCCTTTTTCACTGTTTTTTCAACTTCATCGTATACAGTAACTTTCTTACCGTCTACAACTTCCTTTACTCTTTTGCCTTCTTTATCTTTACGAGCAACTTTAGCTTTAACAGTTACTGTTTCGAAATTATCTTTCTCTTTCACAGCTAATGCTATCATTCCTTCAGCTATTCTACGAATTTCTTTTGCTTTTGCTTCTGTAGTAACGATTTTACCATTATATAAAAGGTTAGTTACTTGATTTCTAAGCAACGCTTTTCTCTGGCTGGATGTTCTTCCAAGTTTTCTATAGCCTGCCATTGTTTTCCCTCCTTTGACTTGTCTTTAGTCATCACTTACATTAAGTGATAAACCAAGCTCTTTTAACTTTGCAAGTACTTCTTCTAATGATTTACGGCCAAGATTTCTAACCTTCATCATATCTTCAGATGTCTTGTTTGTTAATTCTTCAACCGTATTAATTCCGGCTCTCTTCAAACAATTATAAGAACGAACAGATAATTCTAATTCGTCAATATTCATTTCAAGAACTTTTTCTTTTTCATTATCTTCTTTTTCTACCATAATTTCTGCAGTTTTTGCATTTTCAGATAGATCGATAAATGAATTCAGATGTTCGCTTAAAACCTTTGCAGCTAAGCTAACTGCTTCATCTGGAGCTAAAGTTCCATTTGTGTATACATCAAGTGTAAGCTTATCAAAATCAGTTATTTGACCAACACGGGTATTCTCAACATTTAGATTAACACGCTCAACAGGAGTGTAGATAGAGTCAATTGGAATAACTCCAATTGGTAGATCATCATTCTTGTTTTTATCTGCGCTAATATAACCTCTGCCTTTTGTAATGGTAATTTCCATATACAACTTGCTGTCGCTTCCACCATTAAGTGTTGCAATAACTAAATCTGGGTTAAGAATCTCAATATCAGGATCAGCTTGGATATCTCCAGCTGTAACTACTCCTTCACCTTCAAATTCTATATAAGCAGTCTTCGGTTCATTTGTATCACTGGTATTTTTGATAGCTAAACTCTTAAGGTTCATGATAATTTCAGTAACATCTTCTTTAACACCAGGGATTGCACTGAACTCATGAACTACACCCTCAATCTTAACTTGACTGACTGCAGCACCGGGTAAGGATGAAAGCATAATTCTTCTTAAAGAATTACCCAAGGTTGTACCGTATCCTCGTTCCAAAGGT
>JARBTX010000049.1 GCA_029239975.1 Anaerocolumna sp. | reverse complement strand
TAATTGAAATGAATCATAGAGTTGGTTTTGAAATGGATTGTTCACATCGTTTAATAACAGGTGAAAAAGCATGTGATTATTCTATGGAGTATGAAAGTGTAATTGGACAAGGTGTTGTAGAAATATTAACAGACGAATATAAAATCAAAGGTTTAGATGCAATTATGCAAAACTATTCAGATGCTAAAACTCATGAATACAATGAAAAGCATGTAAAAGCAGTAACCGTGTTTAAAGTTAAAGTAACTAGTATAACAGGAAAGCAATTAAAGAAAAACAGTTAAGTCAAAAAGAGATGGTGAAGAATAAGTATATTGTTTTACAACTATTAAATACTTAGCCTTATGAAAGGATCGATATACCATGATCATTAGTGCATCACGTAGAACGGATATACCAGGATTTTATTCCGAGTGGTTTATGAATCGATTGAAAGAAGGTTATGTACTTACCAGAAACCCGATGAACCATGCACAAGTAAGTAAAATTATACTATCAAAAGAGTTAATAGACTGTATAGTTTTTTGGACGAAAGATCCACTTAAGATGATGGATAAATTAACACAGCTTGATAAATATGGGTATCCATATTATTTTCAATTCACATTAACACCCTATGGTAATGAGTTAGAATCTAATCTCCGAGATAAGACTGAAATCCTAGAGACGTTTATTCGATTATCTAATCAAATTGGTAGCGAAAGAGTATTATGGCGTTATGATCCTATCATATTAAATCATAATATTACAATTGATTATCATAAACAAAAATTCAAACAGTTATGCCAAACCTTAAGTGGATACACTAAAGTTTGTACCATAAGTTTTGTGGATGAATATACTAAATTAAGTAATGTTTTAAAAAGTGGCAAAATAAGAGAATTAACTGAAGCTGAAATGATTCAGTTAGCGAAATTCTTATCTATAACTGGGAAACAATATGGAATCGAAGTGCGGTCGTGTTGCGAAAAATTAGATTTCACTGCTTATGGAATTAAACCTGCAAGTTGTATTGATAAACAAACTATTGAATCGATTACTAGGAGGTCCTTGGATGTAAAAACAGATATAAATCAAAGACAAGGTTGTGGTTGCATTAGCAGTATTGATATTGGCGTATATAACACTTGCAATAATGGTTGTATATATTGTTATGCTAATTATAGTACTTCATCTGTTTTAAGTAATATAAGAAACCATAATAAAGAATCAAATATTTTAATTGGAACTGTTCATTCTGATGAAAAGGTAACTACGAAACAAGTAAAATCTCTTAAAATTGAAAAGTACGAACAGGAAGAATTGAAGTGGTAAAAGGTATCAATAATAGATTTCATTGTTTTTCATCAAGTAGTTAAAAAAACATTTGTTTTTGTTATCAACCTTCCTATAAAATAAAATTTATTGAATAATAATATAAATTATTGTACATGTTATGTAGAAAAATTGGAATAATATGTAGATGATTATAAATAGTTTTAATTATTTATCCATGTGACCAACAAGAAAGTATTCTTACTAATAAATCATGAATATTTAATTAAACAAATGTATAATCATTATTAATAACGATTTATAAAATTATAAGGAAAAGGATTGATGAGATGAAACGGAATGATTCAGCAGATAGTGATATTAAGATTACTACAAAAGAAGAGAGCTCTATGGGAGAGCAAATTAAACCTAAAGAAGGTATTCGTATTATCAATACTGACTCTGGAGTAATTTTTAAAACTAGCGAACCAATATCAGAATGTAATCCAAATAATGGTGCATTTTTTGAAGAGAGAAGCAATCCACTAAGTAGTAAAGGTAATTAATAGTAAAGTAATTAATAGTAATGTAGTAAAGTAATTAGTAGTAATGGTAATTAATTAGACACATTATTAATAGGAAAGGTGTTGTATCATCAATTTTAAAACTGATGACACAACACCTTAATTTTTATAATACATAGGTAACTCTATTGTCCCAATTGCTCTATAAAATATTTTGCCGCTGAAGATAAAGGAATATTATCATTATAGGCTGCTACAAGCTTTCTAGCTGGTAATTCTTCCTGTGTCTTTATTTTAACTAATTTTAATTTAGGGTCATTTAGGCAAAAATCTGGGATAAATGCGATACCTAATCCAATCTTAGCTAAATCAATTAATAAGTCATTGCTGCTTAATTCAATTGCTGGCACTAAGTCAAGTGAGTGCTGCAAAAATAGATTATGCAAAAATTCGCTAGTAGTTGAATGTTTTGTTAGCATTAAAATTGGATATTTTTGCAGTTCTTCATAAGTTAATGGTTCATCACCAATTGGGAAGAAATCAGGATTACATATGAAGACATCATGAAATTCTTGTACAGGTAAAATATGCATGCTATTAACCAGAGAAGAATTCGGAGAATTGGTAACTATAATATCTACTTGGTTCTTTTCTAACATTTTTGCACATTGGAATGAAGTACCATTTGTAACCTTTATATGTATCTCAGGATATTTACGATGAAAATCCTCGAGAAATGGTACTAAAAAGTATCTACATATGGTATCACTTGCACCAAGTCTTAATTGACTTTCTCCAAGTGCAGAAGCTTCTAATAATTGATTTTCACCTCTATTTATAAGGTTAATAGCTGGTTCGATGTGTTTAAAAAGTAATTCACCCTCTTTTGTAAGAGCAACTTTTTTTGTGCTACGTATAAATAAAGTCTGATTTAAATTCGTCTCTAATACTTTAATGGATTGACTCACAGCAGATTGTGATATAAATAGGGAAGCTGCTGCCTCTGAGAAACTTAAGGTCTTAGCTACATAGTAAAATACTTTGTACAATTCATAGTTAATATCCATAAGGAGTCTCCTTTCTTTTCTTAGGTATTTTTATTATCTGTTAGGTAGTATCTCGAGCCAATATCCATCAGGATCACTGATAAAATAAATTCCCATTCCTGGGTTTTCATAACAAATACAGTTCATCTCTTCGTGTTTATTATGAGCTGCTTCATAGTCATCAACAACAAACGCTAAATGTATTTCATTATCGCCTAAATTATATGGTCTATCCCAATCTCTTAACCAAGTTAACTCCAGTTGATGAGTGGTTTCGTTATCTCCTAAATAAACTAGAGTAAAACTTCCATCTGCTTGTGTATTTCTTCTAACTTCTTTTAAACCTAATGCTTCTTCATAAAATTTTAGTGAAGCATCTAAATTATAAACATTTATATTATTGTGTGCAAATTTAAATTTCATAAAAAACCCTTCCTTCTAATATTTAAAGTACAACATTATTTTTTAAAAATATTTAAGCAATACTTATTACTTAACTTTTATTACAAATTGTATTCTTGACCTTCATAGCTAATATCCATAATTTTATTCACATATTCTTTTGCTTCATCCATACGTTTTAATTTATCTATAACAGAATAATCCATCCAAAAATGCATTGGAAATACATATCTTGTATTGGTTTTTTTCATATAGGTATCAAAACCGTAATAAAAACGTTCTTCTTGTCTTGGATCAAGTGGTACAAATGCTAAATCAATATCTTTACCGTTAAGTTTATCCATTTCTTTCATAAAATTATGAGTCATTTCGTTGTATTCGTCATCTGTTTCACCTGGCCAAGTCCACCAATTTAAATCCCCTGCATGGTATATTACTTTACCATCTAAGGATACTAAAAAGGCAACCCCTTGATCTGTTGATGTCAAAGTTTCAATTAAAAATGATTGATTATTATTTAAAATTGGTATATTCTTTTTCTCGTTCTTACCGATATAAACAATGCGTTTTTGTATCATCTCGTCGATTTGGTTTCTTTCCATATAAGAAGCACTCATGCGGATATCACTAGATAATATAAAAGTTATGTTTTTATATTCCTTTACTAAATCAAAGATTTTTAAATCAAAATGATCGTGATGTTTGTGACTAGAAAAAACAAATATGTGTTTATTTATATCAAATTTTGGTATCGTTCCTTTGTAATAATCAAAAAGTAATACAATATCGTTATGTTCAACACTAAAGCAACTGTGATGAATGTAAGTTATTTTCATAATGAAACCTCCATACTGCTAAAAAACGCGAATTATTTTCACGTTGTTCTTCCATTGATTTGTATTGCTTTCATTTTACCTCAGATTCAAAGTTTTGTATAGATTGAAAAACATAAAATATTAGATATACTTATTAAATGATTAATATTTATTAATTTCTTTTATAAAAAGTGGTATGCTATAATTATTTTAGCAGCTAGTTCGATTGTAATTAAGGAGGAAACACGGTATGAGTAGTGTAAAGAGAATCTATGTAGAAAAAAAAGCACCCTATGCTGTTAGAGCCAAAGAATTATTGGGTGAATTAAAAAGCTACTTAGGGTTAAATAAGATAGAACTTGTACGAGTATTAATTCGATATGATATAGAAAATGTAAGTGATGACATATATCAAAAAGCTTTAGGGACCGTTTTTTCAGAACCACCTGTAGATATTTTATATGAAGAAAAATTTTCAAGAAAAGAGTTTGATAAAGTATTTACAGTAGAATATTTACCAGGACAATTTGATCAAAGAGCAGATTCTGCTGAGCAATGTGTAAAATTATTGAACGAGAATGAAGAACCAATTATTAGAACTGCTACAACCTATGTATTAACTGGTCAAATTAGTGATGAAGAAGTTGAGAAGATAAAAGCTTATTGCATTAATCCAGTAGATTCTCGTGAGACCAACGAACAAAAACCTGTTACCTTAGAAGCAAAATTTGAAGAACCAGCTGATGTATTAATCTTTGATGGCTTTATTGCTATGGGTGATGAAGAGTTGAATCAACTTTACACATCCTTAAACTTAGCAATGACATATATGGATTTTAAACATATTCAAACGTATTTTAAAGATGAAGAAAAACGTGATCCTTCCATGACTGAAATCCGTGTATTAGATACGTATTGGTCTGACCATTGTCGTCATACCACCTTCTTAACAGAATTAAAAGAGATAGAGTTTGAAAATGGATTTTATAAGGCACCAATAGCAGCCGCATATAATAAGTATCTTACCGATCGCGCTGATATCTATCAAGGAAGAGCGGATAAATATGTATCATTAATGGACATTGCATTAATGGCAATGAAAAAATTAAGAGCGGATGGAAAACTCGCAGACATGGAAGTTTCGGATGAAATTAATGCATGTTCTATTGTAGTTCCTGTGGAAATTGATGGTAAAATAGAAGAATGGCTTGTATTGTTTAAGAATGAAACACATAACCATCCAACGGAAATTGAGCCATTTGGTGGTGCTGCAACTTGCCTTGGTGGAGCAATCAGAGATCCGCTATCAGGTAGGGGATATGTATATCAAGCCATGCGTGTAACTGGTGCCGCAGATCCAACAGTATCTCTAAAAGATACTTTAAAGGGTAAATTACCACAGAGAAAAATCGTAACAGGTGCAGCAAGTGGTTACAGTTCTTATGGTAATCAGATAGGACTTGCAACCGGTTTAGTGGATGAAGTATATCATCCAAATTATGTTGCTAAAAGAATGGAGATTGGTGCAGTTATGGGTGCTGCTCCAAGAAAAAATGTAATTCGTGAGAATTCCGATCCAGGTGATATTATTATCTTAATGGGTGGAAGAACAGGACGTGATGGTTGTGGTGGTGCAACAGGTTCATCAAAAGTTCATACAACAGAATCCATTGAAACTTGTGGTGCAGAAGTTCAAAAAGGAAATGCACCCACTGAGAGAAAATTACAACGTTTATTTCGAAGAGAAGAAGTAAGTAAAATCATTAAAAAATGTAATGACTTTGGTGCCGGTGGTGTATCCGTAGCAATTGGAGAATTGGCAGATGGTCTTCATATCTATTTAGATAAAGTCCCAAAAAAATATGCAGGACTTGATGGAACTGAACTTGCAATCTCTGAATCTCAAGAAAGAATGGCAGTTGTAGTAGAAGCAAACGATGTAGATAAAATGTTAGCATTTGCAGAAGAAGAGAATCTAGAAGCGGTAGTTGTTGCCAAAGTTACAAAGGAACCTAGATTAGTAATGTTATGGAGAGAGAAGGAGATTGTTAATATCTCCAGAGCATTTTTAGATACAAATGGGGCACATCAAGAAGCAAGAGCTTTCATTACGTTACCTGAATGTAAGGATAACTTTTTTAATAAAGATGAGAACATCACAGATTTAAAAGATAAATGGCTTAATACATTAAGTGATTTAAATGTTTGTTCCAAAAAAGGATTAGTTGAAATGTTTGATAGTTCAATTGGAGCATCAACAGTTACTATGCCGTATGGTGGAAAATATCAATTAACTCCAATTCAGACAATGACAGCTAAATTGCCAGTTCTTCATGGATCATGTGATACAGTTACCATGATGAGTTATGGTTTTGACCCTTATTTATCTAGTTGGAGTCCATTCCATGGTTCTGTTTATGCGATTGTCTCTTCCGTAGCAAAAATTGTTGCTGCAGGTGGTGATTATAGTAAGATTCGTTTTACCTTCCAAGAATACTTTAGAAGACTAGGAACAGATCCAAAACGATGGGGTGAACCATTAACTGCCCTATTAGGTGCATATGATGCTCAAATGAAGTTAGGATTACCATCCATAGGTGGAAAAGATAGTATGTCTGGTACTTTTAATGATATTGATGTACCACCAACTTTAGTTTCCTTTGCGGTGGATGTAGCAAAAATCAATGATGTAATCACACCTGAATTAAAAGAAGCAGGCAATATTTTAGTTAAGTTTCAGGTTGAAAGAGATGAATATGACTTACCAGATTATGAACAATTAATGATGGTTTATGATAAAATAAGAAATTTATCAAAAGATAAAACGTTTGTATCTGCATTTGCGTTAGGTAGCTTTGGTATCATTGAGGCAGTAAGTAAGATGGCATTTGGTAATAAATTAGGTGTCACTTTAAACAGTGAGTTAAACAGTAATAAGCTTTTTGCACCAGATTACGGTTCTATTATTGCAGAAATAAAAGAAACAGATTTGGCTAAATTACAATTGGCAGGACTTAAGATAGAAATGGTTGGTAGAATTACATCTACTGGAAAATTCATTTACAAAGATACGGAAATAACAATGGATGAAGCACTGGCTGCTTGGACCAATACTCTTGAAAAGGTATTTCCAACCAAATCTAAAACAGAACAAGAAGAAATCAACATTAGCATATATGATGCAAAAACAGTTTATATTGCTAAAAATAGAGTTGCGAAACCTAAAGTATTTATACCTGTGTTCCCAGGTACTAACTGTGAGTATGATAGTTTAAAAGCTTTTGAGAATGCTGGAGCTGAAGTAAATACGGTAGTATTTAAAAATCTGAATGCGAATCATATTAGAGAATCAGTGGAAGCTTTTGAAAAAGGTATTAAAGAAGCACAGATTTTAATGTTCCCAGGTGGTTTTTCAGCAGGTGATGAACCAGATGGTTCTGGTAAATTTATTGCAACTGCTTTCCGTAATGATAGAATCAAAGAAGCTGTAAATAATTTATTAAAGACAAGAGATGGTTTAGCACTTGGTATTTGTAATGGTTTCCAAGCATTGATTAAACTTGGTCTGGTACCATACGGTGAAATTACACCACAAAAAGAGGATTCACCAACCTTAACTATGAACAACATTGGTCGTCACATATCAAAATCTGTATATACAAAAATAGTTACAAATAAATCTCCTTGGTTACAAAAAGCTGAACTTGGTGGTGTTTATTCAATACCTGCATCCCATGGAGAGGGAAGATTTGTAGCGAGTGATGAATGGATTCTAAAATTAATAGCAAATGGGCAAGTAGCAAGCCTTTATGTTGACATTGATGGAAAACCAACTATGGATGAAGATTTTAATCCAAATGGTTCCTATTATGCAATTGAAGGAATTACAAGTCCAGATGGTAGAGTACTTGGCAAAATGGCTCACTCTGAACGTCGGGGAGATGGAGTGGCAATTAATATTACAGGTAATCAAAATCAATCCATTTTTGAATCTGGGGTAGGATATTTTAAATAAATTAAATAAATTACACAAATAAAGGATGTATCTTAATACCACCTGGTATTATCGATACATCTTTTTTATTGCTTTACAGTTAATCAAAAGACCTTAGGTAAAGTGTACTTTCGATTAATTTTTTTCTTATTAATGGACATAAGTATGTAGAGTACTAGTTGTTCTATAACAGAAAAACCTATTCCTAAAATTGCATTATGTATTAGACTATTTGCAAAGCATAAAAATGATTATTATATTACTTATATTACCAATGACCATGGTGATATAATAATCAATAAATCAGATTTAATGTCAGAAATAGTGAACAGTAAAAATCTATAGTCTTTAATTTAAACCTAAGGCTTACAACTACCTATATTCACCTATAATTCTTCCTATAATCACTAGGGTTCATTCCAGTTTCTTTTTTAAATATACGACTAAAATATTTCTCATCTTCATACCCAGTATGACTGGCTATCCATTGTATGGATTTATTGGTTTGTTCTAAAAACTCTTTTGCTTTTTGAATTCGTAAATTTCGTAGATAATTACCAAAAGACTCACCAATCATTTGTTTAAAACATTGATTAAAATAGCTCCGGCTCATATGTATGCGATTAGCTATATCACCTGATAATAATTGATGCATATATTCTTTATCAATAATTTGTTTTGCCATCCTTATGCTATCATTTATTTCTTCCGAGAATTGCATTGTATGTAATGAAAAATCGGTCTTTTGGTATAACGTTTCTAACCAGTTTTCTAACTCAAACCAACTATGAAAGGAATCAGGAATTGTAATTAAGGTACCGTATAGATTTCCATAATATAAATTCCATGCATTTTCTAAAGCGACCATAAGATGATATAATTTAGCTGCAGTTAATTTACTTTCCTTTAAATCAAATTTTATTTTATGAAATAGTTCCGTATGGTGAATCCATTGAAAGGATAACCAACGTTCTTTTAAGTTATGAAAGTCTTCTTCACTGGATATATAAGAATCTATATCTAAATCAGTAACATCTTTTATTAGTATAGGATTGCTTGGTGTATAGTCATAAAAGAATTGACTTTTTTTATATTTATATAGTTTAGAAATCAAATCTCCTAATGCTAGATTCATTACACCCTTTATTTTTAGTAAAATGCAATTAGGAAAATAATCTGGGAAAACAAATTTTTCTTCGGAAGATGGCAAGATATATATGCCTGCACCAACTTCAATCTTCTTAGTAGCTAAATGATTTAATTCTATAAATTCTTTTGTAAAGTCCACTCCATTTTTTGTATCTTCCATTGATAATAAAGTGTAAATAGAGGAACTTAATATTTTCTTTTTATTAAGATCTAAATTAGATATATCATTTGATGTTACTTTATATAATCGTTTACTAATACGCTCAAGTATAGAATGAAAATTCTCTTTATCAAATTGAACTTTAGCAATATAATCGATAGCACCTAAACTTAAAGCTTGCCTAATATAATCGAAATCAGTATAGATAGTTAAAATAACAAAATTAATATTAGGATAGAGAGAAGAGGCTATTTTTATAAATTCAAGCCCGGACATAATTGGCATTTCAAGGTCTGTAAGCACAAGGTCAACCTGATTATCTTGTAAAAAATCTAGTGCACCTTGGCCGTCGCTGCATTCACCAACTACAGACATATCAAAGTCACTCCAAGGCATAGACACGATTAACCCTTTACGTATTAATTTATTATCCTCTACAACTAGAACTTTAACCAAGGGAATCCTTCTTTCATTAACATTTATTTATTGTAATAATACACAAAAATTGTGGAGTCAAAAGTTGTCATTACGAAAGTAACGAACAGATATGTGGCACACTGCAAGCACCGCACGCTCTTCCGCACCTTGGAAGCTCGGCAGATAAATATTGATATTTTATTCAGATTTGTGAAGACCTATCTAAATTGATGTTGGATATATTGGTAATGAAAGTATAATTGTAGTTCCATTCTCGATTTCACTGTCTATAGAAAAGTTAAAATCATTTTTATAATAGGAAAGTAAACTTTGTAATACATATTCTAAACCAATGCCCATACTTCTACTTTTTTCTTTGTTGTGAATAAATGAATGAAATTCATGATTTCGAAATCGCGATAATTGTTCATCTGTCATGCCAAGTCCTGTATCTTTTATGGATATAAGGATTCTTTCTCCTAAGGTAATGGTTAATATTAATTTCATGTTTTCTTTATAACCATGATAAAGTGAATTTTCAACCAATGGCTGTAATATAAATTTAGGACATGGATACAGAAATTGTATTTCTTCTGGTTCTCTGATTATCTCAAAAGAAAAATCATATCTAGATTGTTGAATCTCAATGTATTCTGTTAAAGCTGTTATTTCTGTTTCAATTGTTGCATTATCGACGCATTTATCAAGATTATAAGCAAGTAAATGATTTAGAGACTGTATTAAGGTATCAATTTCTTCTTGATCATTCATAATAGCCATCCAGTGAACTGTATTTAATGTATTCATTAAAAAGTGTGGGTTAATCTGATAACGTAATTTCTCAAGTTCCAGTTGATTCCGGTATTTTTCATGTTGTACGATTTCACCAATCATGGTGTCTAGTTGGCTCCTAATATCACCAAACCGGCTTAAGATATAATCATATTCTGGTATATTGGTACAAGGAACAATCTTCGCATCATCATCGGATAGAAGCATATCTAATTGTTTATCAAAGTGGTTTAATGGCTGATATACAGTACGATAAAGTATAGTTGCAAGTCCCACAGATAAAATAATTAATAAAATAGCAAGGAATAGAATCGATTGAAACCATTGATTTCTTTCTTTGTTATAGCTACTTTGATTCACTAAGGACGCAATATGGAAACCTTGTTTCGTAGTCTCTAAGAAACAATAATAATCACCAACCGTGAAATATGAGTTATCCGTTTTATAAAAGACACTGCCTATCGGAAATATTTCATTTAATTCACTGTATGTAATTCTATATAGTTTATCTAAAATCAATAATGAAACATCATCACTATTTATATTTTGAAAAATATTTTTAATCGTTCGATAATTGGTTTCAACATAAAGATAGATATTACTAGCTTCTATGGTATCAACTTTACACGAAATGGAAAGTACTTGATTTTTACAAAATGAGCTTTGACTTTCATGTGGACCGTAATAAGTAAAGCTATTGGTACGTAATAAAATGGAATTTGATTGAAAAGGGTTCTTATCTTTTGGGAGTGGAAGATTATTAAAAAGGACTTGATTGATATCTTGATTATAATAATAGCAAAGTCCAATATTTGGATTTGTAAATGTTATAAAACGAATGGCGTTCTGAATTGAGCTATTTAGGACTGCACGTTCATAAGGATCTTCGGTAGAAAAATACTTCTCTAACATCTGAATGGTTTCATTGTTAAGTCCTAACTGTTGCGATACCAAATTTAAATTACTAATGATATTTTCTAGTGAGATTCTTATTTGACTTAAGTTATTTTCGTATTCACCTACTAATTTGTTATCAATAATCTTAGAAATAGTATAATTGGAAACTACTGTAATACTTAAGAATGATATACATGCTAATAAAACAAACAGAGATAAAATACGTTTATGTAATGAAAAGTGAGAATACGTTTTATCCAGTAATAACATAATAAGCCCTCTCATTAATTTTTAGGTAAAATATTATAATCAACAAAATATTCATTGTATTTATAAAGGTTAGGGTACTACTAGATAGGGGATTCTTCTTAATTTTTTTTCTTTAGTTTAACAATCTTTACATAATTCATGTACTTATATATAATTATACTGGTAAATATTTACAATGTCAATTCGTGAATCCAATGGTGGATAATTGTTTTCAAGAAGTGGACTTTTGGTTGATAATTTGCGGTTTTACATAGATTCTTTGTACAATAAGATACCCATTTCATACTTTCGTATATCCATATTAGCGATAACAATTAGTATAATAAACTAAGACAGAGTATAATCCGTCAATTTATTTTAGGGAGGAATTAGTTTGAAGAAAATGAAAAAATGTTTTGTGTTGTTTTTGGTCTTAACTTTGGTTTTGTCCCTGGTTTCTTGTGGGGAGAAGAAGGACAAAGAAACAGGAAGTAAAAGTGTAACAGAAGGTAATATACCAGTTGATGAAAATGGTAATCCAAGCCCGTTTGGTAGATACAAAGAACCAATTACCATAAGAATAGCTCAAGAAGTAAATGCATCCGATGTTATACCGGAAGGTCAAACAGCAACCGATAATCAATACACCAGATATGTCAAAGAAAAAATGAACATCGATATTGATGTGGTATGGCAAGCAGCATCCGGTAACGACTTTTTACAAAAGGTAAATATGTCAATCGCAGCAAGTGATTTACCAGATATCTTAGTCGTTGGAGAAGCACAATATCGTTCCATTATTAAATCAGGTTTAGCGCAGGATTTAACAGAAAGCTATAATGTATATGCTTCTGATACCATTAAATCCATGATAGATAAAACAGAAGGAAAAGCCTTAGCAGCGGTAACAGATGATGGGAAAATGATGGCTTTACCAGGAGTTCAAGTAGAAATGGATGGTTATAACTTATTATGGATCAGACAAGATTGGCTTGATAAGTTAAACTTAGAAGCTCCGAAAACAGTGGAAGATATCTATAACGTTGGTAAAGCTTTTGTGGATAATAAAATGGGTGGTGAAAATACAATCGGTTTACTTGGACCGACTTCCGGAAATATTTTATATCATAACTTTTTAAACTCAGCAAATGGAACTTATACATTTGATGGAATATTTGCAGCATATAAAGCATATCCAGGAATTTGGATGAAAGATAAAGAAGAAAAAGCAGTATATGGAACATTAACAGAAGAGACAAAAACAGCATTAGGAATGTTAGCTAAGATGTATAAAGACGGTATCTTAGATCAAGAACTTGGAACAAGAAAAGATGCTGGTGAAGCATTTAAATCCGGTCAGGCAGGTATGTTCTTTGGACCATGGTGGATGGGATATGGTGGTATCAAAGACGCAGTAGTAAATGATCCAAATGCTTCTTGGGTTGCCTATGCATCTCCATTAACCGATGAAGGCACTTGGGAACCAAGACTTGGGGCATCAACCATTCAATATACAATTGTTAACAAAGAATTTGACCATCCAGAAGCAGCGATACTCTTAACTAATTATTTAGTTCGCGATGAGAAGGATATGGATACCACAAAACTAGGTGTTTCCTATTATCCAGCTCGTACTGTACTTGCGGCTTTAGATGAATGTACCTATTCTGTAGAAGTAATACGTGAGTATTTAAAAACTGGTAAGACGCCAGAATATGATAATAAATTATATAAATTATTAGACGCCGATGTTGCATCTGTAAAAGAAACAAAATTAGAACCATACGATGACATGAGAATCGAATATTGGGATCCAAGTAATGACAACTTTGCCAGAATGATGTCTCTATTGAATGGATCCGGATGTGTAGTGGATGCTCTAAAGAATCTTAAAGTAAATAAAGTGTATAGTTTAATTTATTCCCAGACAGAAACCATGGAGAAGAAATGGACTAATTTAAAGAAGATGGAAGATGAAATTATTCTAAAAATCATTTTAGGAACAGCCTCTATTGATGAATTTGATAAGTTTGTGACTGAATGGAAAAAACAGGGTGGAGACCAAATAACCGAAGAGGTTCAAGCTACACTTAAGTAAAATAACATTAATTAATTTTCATATATGGAGCTGGTGCAAATGTATAATATGGTACTTTTAGAATTTTAGTAAATAGCGATAAATATCATATTTACAAATACATTCTACGGTAATTGTTTCATTTTGCAGCAGCTCTGTATTTTTTGATTTTTGCAAATGTTGAGTATAACGAATTTATCATGTAGTTACTACAATTTTGTAGTTGCAATTGCATTTAGGCAAGATTTAACTAAAAAAAGTACCAATTGTACGATAAATATAAATATGCTAGACGTTTCACAATACCTACTATATTTTATAAAAGGGGGAAAAAAGCTTGAAGAAAAATGGATTTCGTAAAGGTGTAACCATTCATTATTGGATTATGCTTCTTCCAGCGTTATTATGGATGTTTTTCGTTAATATAGTTCCTATGTTTGGTATCACTATGGCTTTTCAAGACTTTAATCCAGGCAAAGGTATTTTTAAATCAGAGTTTGTAGGTCTAGAGAATTTTATTTATATGTTTGAATTAAGTGATACCAGAGAAATATTATTTAATACACTTTATATTGCTATTGGTAAAATCATTGGTAATTTAGTTGTTCCGGTTACCTTTGCATTAATCTTAAATGAAGTAAAGAATTTAGTTTTTAAACGATCTGTTCAAACAATAGTTTACTTACCGCATTTTTTATCTTGGGTTGTTCTAGGTGGAATTTTATTAGATATTTTTAGTTATACTGGACCAATTAATCATATATTAAAATCCTTAGGTTTATCATCAATAGCATTTTTCCAACGTGATGATTTATTCCGTGGATTAGTAATTGGAAGTGATATTTGGAAGGAGTTTGGATTCAATGCAGTAGTTTATCTAGCTGCCATTACAGGTATTAGCCCTGCCTTATACGAAGCAGCAGCCATTGATGGTGCTTCAAGGTGGAAGCGGTTAACGAAAATTACGTTACCTGGCATTAAAGGTGTTATCGTGCTTATGACAGTGTTAAGCCTTGGAAATATTCTAAATGCTGGATTTGACCAAATTTATAATCTATATAATCCAGCAGTTTATTCTACGGGAGATATTATAGATACTTGGGTTTATAGAGTTGGTATTAACAATCTGCAATTTAGCCTAGCATCAGCAGTTGGTTTATTAAAATCTGTTGTTGGATTCATTATGATTACGGTTTCCTATTCATTAGCTTACAAGTTTGCTGATTATAGAATATTCTAGTGGGAGGAAAATATTATGATTGAGAGTAAATCTATTCATTTAAAACTGATACGATTTCTAATATATACTTTATTAATTATACTTGTATTATCTTGTTTCCTTCCACTTTTATATACCCTAGCTGTTTCCTTGAGTGCAAAGTCTGCAGTTGCCGCTGGTAAAGTTGCATTTTGGCCTGTAGATTTTACAACTTATTCTTATCATGAGATTATGAAAGATGTAAGGTTTTTCGGTGCGTTTTGGACATCCATAAAGCGTGTAGTAGTTGCTATGGTGCTATCGTTAATGACCATGATTTCGGCGGCTTACCCACTATCAAAAACAAAACATGAATTTGCAGCTAGAAATTATATTCTTTGGTTACTCGTTTTCTGTATGATATTTAGCGGTGGTTTAATTCCTTGGTATATTGTTATGAAAACTTATAAATTCACAAATAATGTATTTGGATTAGCTCTTGGCGGGGGAATACCAGTCTTTAATTTAATACTAGTAGTTAATTTTTTTCAAACGGTACCTGCAGAATTAGAAGAAGCTGCAAAAGTAGATGGAGCAGGTCCTTGGTATGTATTATTTCGTGTCTTTGTCCCACTATCAAAACCAGTTTTAGCTACCGTTACTCTATTTACCATAGTTGGTCACTGGAATGAATTCTTTCAAGGGTTAGTATTATCTAGTAATGCAGAACATTACCCCCTGCAAACTTATATAAAACAATTAATTGTAGTAATTGATACATCTAAGATGACAGAAGACCAATACAAAACAATGGAACTTTTATCAAATACATCTCTAAATGCAGCAAAAATATTTATCTCCATGATTCCAATACTTTGCATTTATCCTTTATTACAGCGGTACTTTGTCACCGGAATTATGCTTGGTGGTGTAAAAGAATAAGATTAGAAAAAAATGTTATAATTAGAATAAGAGAAAGAAAAACATAGCACAAATTTCTGCCATCTTTATATTTATTGATAAAGTATATTCAATGATAAATTAATTTCTTTAATAAATTATATTCATAGGTAAATTATATTTATTGATATATTATTGATAACTTAATACTTTAAAATTGAGTGAATAAATTTATTCATAGTTTATATTGTAACACAGCATTTATTATTCAGAAACATATTAGGAATGTTTTTAATATAATAAATATAGAAACTATATATAAGAAATAAATATAAGAAAAGAGTAGAAGAAATGAAAAAATTTTATTATAATCTTATCATAATAACTTCCATTTGAGAAAGGCATAGGTGAAATAATGACAATTAACCGTAACAAAGTAGTAATCGTTGGAGCAGGAATGGTTGGGTCATCGACAGCATTTAGTTTGGTAACACAGGGAATCTGTGATGAAGTAATGATTATTGATATTAATAAAAGTAAGGCACAAGGCGAAGTAATGGATTTATGCCATTGCGTGGAATATCTTAATAGAAATGTAAAAGTTACATTAGGTGATTATACTGATTGTGGTGATGCGGATATTGTTGTAATTACAGCAGGTGCACCACCAAAACCAGGTCAAACAAGAATTGATACCTTAGAACAGTCAGCAAATATAGTAAAATCTATCGTAAGCCCAATTATGGAAAGCGGTTTTAGCGGACATTTTATTATCGTTTCTAACCCGGTTGATATGATTGCTCATTACGTTTATAAATTATCAGGGCTGCCAAAAAATCAAATCATCGGTACTGGTACTGCACTTGATTCTGCACGTTTAAAACATTTTATTGGGGATCTATTTCATGTTGATCCAAGAAGCGTGCAAGCATATACTATGGGAGAACATGGTGACAGTCAGATGTGTCCATGGTCATTAGTGACTGTTGGTGGTAAGAGAATTTTTGATATTCTTGAAGATAATTCAGAATATGCAAGTGTTGATTTAGAGGAAATGATTAAGCGCGTAACAAAAGTTGGTTTTGAGATATTAAATGTAAAGGGTTCAACTAGTTATGGTATTGCATCCACAGCAGCAGGAATTATTAAAGCAATTTTAAATGATGAAAATAAAATTATACCAGTTTCTACACTTTTAGAAGGTGAATATGGTGAAAATGATGTTTTCTGTGGAGTACCAGTAATATTAAATCGTAGTGGTGTAAAAGACGTAGTTGAAGTCCATATGACAAAAGCAGAATTAGCGAAATTTAAACAATCAGCAGATGTTATTCGAGAGAATACCATGAAGATATTAGAGAAAATGTAAATAAGAATTTAGAAAAGCAAAGTTCAAGGACTGATTTGGTTAGATACCAAATCAGTCCTTTTTATAGGGTGTGTTTTTGTCTCTTATACATGAAACTTCTTAAAAATCGACCAGTGAAATCACTAAGATGGGAGCAGATAAACATCTACGATATATATGAGTAAGTGGTCGAAACTAAAAGAATTAGCTATCGACCACTTGAATAGACTTTATTAGATTAGATAACTATATTAGTATTTCTTACTTACATGTTGATTTTTACTCATATTTTTATAAGCTGTAGTTTTTGCTTTTAGAAATGCAGATTTTTTCGCACTGCGTTCCGCTTCCTTTTTTAGTTTAATATATGATTTCCATCTATCAGCAGATAGAGTGCCATTGTTAAGAGCTTCTTTTACAGCACAGCCAGGTTCATTGGTATGGCTACAATCGTTAAAACGACAAGATGATGATAACTCATCAATTTCTGAGAAAGTATCATTTAAGCCTTCTTCCACATCCCAAACTCCTAACTCTCTCATACCAGGTGTATCGATAATTAAAACACCATTTTTCAGAGAAAATAATTGTCTATAAGTGGTAGTATGATGTCCTTTACTATCATCCTCACGTATTATATTGACCTTCATAAGCTCCTGATCTGCTAAAGCATTAACTAAAGAAGATTTACCGATACCGGAAGAACCAAGGAATACATAGGTATGGGCAGGTTTTAGATATTTGCTTAAATTCTCCATACCAAAACCAGTATGAGCACTTATTACAACGATGTCTACACCCGGAGCAGCAGTTTCAAGCTCTGCTACCATGTCAGTATAATTATCGCATAAATCTGCTTTCGTTAACACAATAATAGGTGTACCACCACTTTGCCATGCGGTTGCCAGATAACGTTCTATACGTCTAACATTAAAATCGTAATTTAGAGAAGCCATAATAAAGACATAATCAAAATTTGAAGCAATTATTTGCTCAGTAGCACCAGAAATATTATTGCGTAAAGTAGGATTTAATCTAGAAAAACAAGTTCGTCTATCAAGAACCCTGTAAATAATATCACTACCCATTTCGTTACGTTTCATTAATACAAAATCTCCTACAGCTGGATACGTACAGTATTCAGATGTTTGATAAAAAATTGAACCTTTTAGTTTAGCAGTATTTTCACCAAAAGTAGAAATAATGTGGTAAGTTTCTTTTTGCACAGAAATTACACGTGCTGGTATTAAGCCTGCATTTTTTTCTTCTGCAGTAATTTGTCTATCGAATAAATCGTTATATCCTAAATCTTTTAATTGAATCATCGTATTGATGTCCTCCATAATTTGAATTGTTTGTAATTTGGTAGTTTGAGTCAAATCAGTAGTTTGTTTGATATCAGTAACGTGGTCTAAACTAACTGGAAAAGTTACACTGTTTGGTATTTGGTTTTTCATTCACTACCACCTCCTTAGGTTTGTTGTAAAGCTTTTTTGATCGTTTTTTCATATTGTAATATTCGTGTGGTAGCTTAAAGGGTGATTTTATATCTAAAATTAAGCACAAAAAAAACACGCCGTTCGCGTGTCTATAATTTTTATTATAAATGAAACTTTTTTTTCAAAAAGATAAAAAGTAACATAAAATACAAATTCACTTCATTTCACGAAAGGTTAGTGTGCAGAGCATACAAAATAAAAGGGACAATTATCCCATACTTAAAATATTATTCTGTACAAAGAGTTTGATTAATATATATAAAATAATCGTTATAACTCTTGCCATGCTCCGCCTATATTAAGTTTAATAATAAACCACCATATAAGCTAAAGTCATAATTACACAACTCCTTTCTGGAACTTGTAGGTAAAGATAACAAGTCTCAAGTAATTTCGCTCTATAAAATTATGAGTAAAATTACCATATAATAGATTCATTTTAAATTGTAATCTTAGTGTTGTCAAGTAATTTTACAAATATACCATATTTTTTAATAGATATGATAAACAAATATAATCAAAATATAACAAAGAAATTACTCTTTTAAAATCAATAGTATCATCTAGTGCCTCTGATGTTTTGGATATCATACTCTCTCGAATATATGGAGCAGCCTGCTACCACACGAAGAGATAAAAAATAATACCTATTTTACTTTACACAATTTTAACTTTAAAGTTAGCAAATAGTGGTCGATTGAATTTATATAATTCTTTATAATACATGTATATTTGTTACTTAAAAGTAATAAGAATAATATATAGAAATATTTGGACAAAGCTATGGTTACTATTTTAAATCAAAAAGTAGATTAATTTAATTAATGAAATAATACAATCATAGCATTTGTGAAGAGAAGCTTATAGTTTCTACAACAAAAATTATAATAACAATTAATAATAAGAAAGGTGGAGAATGTTATGAAACGATATTTGAAAGTTCTTTCAATTGTACTTGTACTAATTTTTGTATTATCACCGATGGTACATGTATCAGCAGATAATGTGATTACTTATGAATCTATAAAGGAGTTAGATTTATCCGATTACACGATTATCTTACACACTAATGACTCTCATGGAAGGGCTGTACCAGATAGTTATAATGGTTATATGGGATTTACTGCAGTTAGTGCATTAAAGAAATTATGTGAATCAGCAGGTGCAGAAGTTATACTACTTGATGCAGGTGATACACTTCACGGTCTACCATTTGCTACAATGAATAAAGGAGCAACAATAATAAAATTAATGAATCTTGCAGGATATGATGCAATGACTCCTGGTAATCATGATTTTAACTATGGTACTGACAGACTAATAGATCTATCTAGAACCATGAATTTTAAACTACTTTCGGCTAATATTACTTGGAAAGAGAATGGAGAGAAGGTTTTAGATAGCAATACCATCATAGAAAAAGATGGAGTAAAATATGGTATATTTGGTTTATCTACACCAGAAACAGCTTATAAGACCAATCCGAATAATGTAAGTAAAATAAATTTTGATAATCCAGTAGATGCCGCGAAAGAAGAAGTGAAAGATTTAAAAGAAGAAGGTGCAGATGTAATCATTGCATTATCCCATTTAGGTATTGATGAAAGCAGTGAATTTACTTCCAAACTAGTGGCTGATAAAGTGGAAGGGATTGATTTAATAGTAGATGGCCATAGCCATAGTACATTAGAATCTGGTTTAAAAGTAGATGATACACTTATTGTTAGTACAGGTGATTATACAAAAAACATTGGTGTAGTGGCAATTGACTCCAAAGGAAATATGAATGCAGGTTTAGTAAATGCCAAACAATTTACAGAAACCGATAAAGCAATTGACGATGCGGTTAGTCAAATCACAGAAGATCAAGAAAAGATTTTAACTGAAATAATAGGTAAAACAAGTGTTCAATTAGACGGTGTAAGAGAGCACGTACGTACACAGGAAACCAATCTTGGAGATTTAACAGCAGATGCTATGAGAGATGCAACGGGAGCAGATGTTGCATTTACCAATGGTGGTGGAATCAGAGCTTCCATAGAAATTGGAGATATAACAAAGAAGAGCCTAGTAACCGTTTTTCCATTTGGAAATTATGTGGTTACAAAGAAGGTAACTGGTAAGGCTTTACTAGAAGCGCTTGAAGTAGGTGTTGCATCCTGTCCTGAACCATTAGGAGCATTTCCACAAGTTTCTGGTATCACTTTTAGTATAGATATAAGTAAACCAGCAGGCAGTAGAGTCTCGAATGCAAAAATAAATGGCAAATCTGTTGATAAAAAAGCAATTTATTTATTAGCAACCAATGATTTTCTAATAGCTGGTGGCGATGGCTATACAATGCTTGCTGATTTTGTCATCGAAAATGAATATGGTGCCTTAGAAGAAATACTTGTTGATTATATTAAAAAATTAGGTGTTATAACCATTGGTACTGAAAATCGTATTACTATTATTGACGGGTCAAAAGAAGAAACTTCTAGTACGGAAAGTACAAAAGACAAAAAGTTGGATACAGATAGTACTGTAGATAGTAATATAAAAGATAATAATAACAATGACATTTCAACAAGAAATACAGTAGATAAAGCAAGTGATGAATCATCTGATAAGAAAACAGAAAAAGCAATTAAAGCAAATGGAAATTCAAAACCAGTGAAAGAATATAGAGTTGTAAAAGGTGATTATCTAAGAAAGATTGCAAAAGAGTTATATGGTGATGAGAGCAAATGGAAGATGATTTATGAATGGAATAAAGATATCATATCGAATCCAAATCAAATTTTCACTGGTCAAATACTAAAGATTTATGATATTTAATTAAGTTAAGATAGAAAAAAGGGTTTCAGAGTGTTTTGCACTTTAGTAACTGCAGATGTATAAAAAGCTTATATAAAAAGCTTAAATAAAAAAGATTAGGCCAATCGTTAATGGATTGGCCTTTCGTCTGTAAATGTTGAAATTATGTTTGTAATATTTTGGTACCATTGGTGGTACTATGTAAGAAATAACAAGAATATGCTGATATATACCATTCCATAATTTTTCATACAATATATAATAATTATAGTTATTTTATATTAGATTTATTTATAAGGAATCTAAATTTGTTGTACTATTTTTAGTATAATTTTTTTGCATTATAAAATAATGATAGTTATGTATTACTAATTCAAGACTCTTAATGACAAAACTACAACTAACTAGTATAAACAGTTAAATACTACTAAATTAAATATAATGAAAGAAAAGGTGAAATTATGAGATTAGGTGGAGGTATAGAGAGAAGCTATTCTAATCCAGATGAATGGATTAAATTAGTACAAGATCTAAAATACAGTGCAGTACTAGTACCAGTAACTTATGATGCATCCAAAGAAGATAAAAGAGCATATATGGATTATATAAATAAGTATAATCTAGTAATAGGAGAGGTTGGAGCTTGGAAAAACCCGTTAGCAACAAATGAAGGAGAAAGAAGAGAAGCACTTCTATACTGCAAAAATCAGTTGGCTTTAGCAGATGAAATGAAAGCGAATTGTTGTGTAAATATTGTGGGATCAAGAGGAGAAGTATGGGACGGTTTATATAAAGATAATTATTCAGATGAAACTTATTCGTTAATTATTGATTCCATTCGTGATATTATCGATAGCGTTAAACCTGTAAATACGTTTTATACCATAGAACCGATGCCATGGATGGTTCCTGATTCACCAGAGGCATATTTAAAGTTAATTAAGGATGTAGATAGGAAAGCATTTGGTGTTCATTTAGATTATACCAATATGATAAATAGTCCAAAACGATATGCGTTTCGTACAGAATTCATAAGGGAATGTTTTCAAAAATTAGGACCTTACATTAAAAGTGTCCATGCTAAGGATGCAATTATGAAACCATCTTTGCCATGTATCATCGAGGAGGTAGCACCAGGAAAAGGAACCATTGATTTTATAGAAGTACTACGTTTGTGTGAAGGTTTAGGCCAGGATATGACTGTATTTGTTGAACATATGCATACCTATGATGAATACAAAGCAGCAGCTGAATTTATGAGAGAAACAGGAATAAAGGCAAATGTTGATATAAAGTAAAGAAAGATAAAAATGAAAAATTTATATTGATAAGAAAGCTAAAAGTGAATAGAAACATATTGGTGCTAACTTTGGTTCCTACTGTATTAGTAAGACCGGAGTAGCTCAATACAGTATTATTTTAAAAAGTACATTTCAAGAACAACAAGTTAATATAAGAGTATTTTCAGTACATCCAGGACGAATGAAGACTGTATAAGTGGAGGAGATTTAAGATATAAAGTTCAGTTTGATTCTTCTATTAAAATTGAGTATAATGCAATTAAGGTAAATGGTATTCCTAAATTCGTAATGCTAAATAGCATGGAGGTAGTATGAAAAAAGGTTTTATAGTCATTTGTATAAGTGTTATAATGTCACAATTATTTACCAGCTGTACTAATAAAAAAGAAGTAGAATACAAAGAATTTTATTCACAAATAATTGGATTTAGTCAAGACAGGGACAATTATAAAGCTATTGAGAATGATTCAATCCTTATGGTAGATAAAACCGAATATACGAAATTTATAGATAAATACTTTACTATGCGCAAATTATCCATAGAACCACCAAATACAGAAAAGGCAGTTTTATTTTTACAAATACCATCTGATTCAGATATTGTACCGTGTTATACCATAAACAGTATAACGGTTAGAAACAAAACGTTAATAGTTAATCTTGAAAAATCCTCTGAAGCAATTGTAGATGGAGAAACAGTAATGAATTGGAAGTGGGTAATGTTGATAGAACTAGACAAATCATATTTAAAAGATGATATGAAGATTGTAGTGAATAAGAATAAATCATAACATAAAACATAATTCATATATCATAAAACATAATCCATATATCATAATACATAGTTTAATAAATCATTCGTATAAATTTTACCAATTAGCACGGCTTTTATACCAAATAGCACGAAACCATTGATAAACTACTATAATTATTATTTAATAATAATGAACTCTAAAACATGACTAATGCTTAATTCAAAAATAAGTTACCATTAACTGGACAATTATATTTTTATTTGAGAACGGAAGATACATAGCAAATAAGTGTAATATTTAGAACCAGCACAATATATTATGGGGAAGCGTAATATACTTTAGGTGGTAATATAGAATTCATGCATATGGTAATTGTTAGTAATTATTAAGGGTTTGAGGGAGTGCTTATATAGAACTTACACCTTCTTATTAAGATTTGCACTTAATAAGAAGGTGTATTTTGTATATGCAAATTATCAAGTAACAACTCTTTACATTACCATTATAATTAGTTAATATTATGTAAAAGGTATACATAAAACAGATATCGATAGAAAATATTTAAATAGAAGATTACATATTTTTAATAAAATGAATCATGTTGGAATATTATGAGCATAAATATTAGAAATATGGTTTAACTTAGGACAAATCATTCATAATAATTAAATAAAAGATTTAATAACACATTATGAATTTTGGTTACCAATTTAAATAAAGGAAAGGGAGGTTATTAAATGAATCGATTTATTATTTCGTGTTTAATGTTAGGGTCACTATTTATGATGATAGGATTTAATAAAAATCTAGATAAAAAATATGTCACTAGATATACAAGAAGATACATTAAAATATAAAGTAAAACCGATGATTATAGTCTAAAATGAATGGAAAATATATAAATAAAATTAAAAATAAAAAATGAGTTTTTCATTTTACTGATTAACATGTATTCGAACTTGATATAACATGTTATAAGTGGATATGAAAAACTCATTTTTTTATAATAATGTTGATTAATAATTTGTTATAGAAGTAAAAGGTTTACTTATTCATTTAAAAAATCATATTGAGACATGAATAATTCATAATAATTGCCCTTTAATTTCATCAATTCATCATGGTTGCCCATTTCTTGTATCTTACCACCATCTACATACATAATGCAGGTTGCATTTTTAATGGTGGAAAGTCTATGTGCAATGATAAAGGACGTTCTATTAGCTAATAATTTAGCAAGACCTTCTTGCAACAGAATTTCTGTTTCTGTATCAATACTAGAAGTTGCTTCATCTAAGATTAAAATCTTAGGATCTGCAAGTAATGCTCTTGCAAAAGAGATTAACTGTCTTTGACCTGCAGATAAACGGCTACCACGTTCATTTACTTCTGTATTGTACCCATTTTCTAATCCCATAATAAAGTCATGTGCGCAAACCGTTTTTGCAGCGGTGATAACTTGTTCATCGGTCGCTTCCATATTACCATATCGGATATTATCCATAATAGTACCAGAGAATATAAAGCTATCTTGAAGCATGACACCCATTTGTTTACGAAGAGACTTAATGGTTACTTTACTAATGTCAACTCCATCAATTAATAACTCACCAGAGTCTAAATTATAGAAACGACTGATTAAGTTAATAATTGTTGTTTTACCAGCACCAGTAGGTCCTACAATTGCGATGGTATCACCTTGGTTTGCTTTAAAACTAACATTATTTAAGATACGAATACCGTCTTCATAACTAAAGCAAACATCTTTAAACTCTACGGTACCTTTAATTGGTGGCATTTCAGTTGCATTTTCTACATCTTTTACTAATACAGGTTCATCTATTGTTTCAAATATTCTCTCAAGATAGGAGATAGCTGTTAATAAAGAGTTATAAAAACTTGCTAAGGTATTAATTGGAGCCCAGAAACGCCCAATGTAACCTGTAAATGCGATTAATGCACCAACTGTAATTCCTTTAATACCTTGATCTAACCATGAAATACCTAATATATAAACAGCTGACATAGTAATGGTTGAGATATTATCTATCGCTGGCCATAGTAAGAAGTTGTATTTTACTGCGTTCATCCAAGCAACGCTATAGTTATTACTTAAACTATTAAATATCTTAATATTTTCCTGTTCTCTAACGAAACTTTGTGTAACACGAATACCGTTGATACTTTCTGCAATATAAGCATTTAAATTAGATGACTTGTTACTTGAAATCTGCCATGCAACTCTTTGTTTCTTCTTAATTACAAAGATTAAAGTCATAAGTACTGGTAAGCCTAACATACAGATGATGGTTAATCTGAAATTAATGGAAAGCATAAAACCAACGATAAAGAATAAACTGAATAATTCTGTAATGGTATTCACAATACCATTGGATAATAAATCACTTAAACTGTTTACATAGTTTACAACACGAACTTGAATCTTACCATGTGGACGATCATCATAATAAGAAAATGGTAATTCTTGAAGATGATTAAAGATATCACTTCGAATTTCATGAATGATATTTTGACCAAGTCTTGTTGTAATGGTAATTTTTAATCGTAAGAATATTACGATAATAAGGTTAATACATAATAACACCAAACTAATACCAACAATTCCATTAATATTGCCATTCGGTATGTAATCATCCATGATTTTCATTAAAATCTTTGGTGTAAACATACCCAAAGCACTTGAAATCATCATTAATAATATAGTAAAAGTGATGTCTTTTCTATGTGGTCTGATATAAGCATAAAGTCTTTTTAATTGTTCAAAGCTAAATTCGGATTGGAGAGTCTCGTCAATATCATATTTATTTCTAGCCATTGTTCTTACCTCCTTTTTGCTTTGATCGTTTGTAATGATCGAATTCACCATATTGATGATTAAACACGGTATAATAGTAACCTTTCTTTTCGATTAAGCTATCATGGTTACCAGATTCTAAAATCTTACCATCATCAACGACTATGATTAAGTCTGCATCTTTGATCGATGAGATTCTATGAGCGATGATAAATACAGTTCTATCCGTTAATGCACCTAATTCACTTTGAATTTGTGCTTCTGTTTCCATATCTACGGCTGAAGTCGTATCATCTAGGATAACGATAGATGGATTCTTAAGTAGTGCTCTTGCAAGTGAAATTCTTTGCTTTTGACCACCGGATAATCCCATACCACGTTCACCAACGATGGTATCATAACCATCTGGCATATTAACAATGAATGCATCTGCATTTGCAACTTTTGCAGCAGCCTGAACTTCTTCAAAGGTACAGTTTGGATTACCATATGCGATATTTCCTTCAATGGTATCTGAGAAAAGAAACACATCCTGCATTGCCATACCAATATTAGATCTTAAATTATAAAGGTCTAAGTCTCTTACGTTAACACCATCTATGGATATTTCACCATCTGTTACATCATAAAAACGGCATAGTAGATTCATTAAAGTAGATTTACCAGAACCCGTTGCACCAATGATACCAACCGTTTGGCCTGGAGTTACTTTAAAATTAATATCGGTTAAGATAACATCATCTTCTGCGCGATAATTAACATGTTTGAATTCGATTTCTCCATTAAAATGTTTTTGTTTTACTGGATTTGTTGGAGTTTTAATGGTAGGATCTTCTTTAATGGTTGCGTAAATTTTTTCAACAGAAGTAACAAAACGTTGATAATCATTTGCAAGCCATCCAGCCATTCTAAGTGGGTTGTTTAACATCCAAAGGTAACCACTTACGGTAACCAATTTACCCATAGTGATAGAGCCTTTTACTACCATGATTCCACCTACTAAGTATAGGATAAAGGTTAAGGAACTAGATAAGAATTCAAAAACAGGTACGTATTTTCTCCACATTTTTGCACTGTTAAGTTCTGCATCACGGTAACCGTCATTTTCTTTGTTAAATTTCTCTATTTCATAATCTTCTTTTGCAAAAGCCTTTACTACTCGGTTACCACTAACATTTTCTTGTACAAAGGTATTTAAACTAGAAAATTGCTTACGAATATTATGAAATGCTGGCTTAATTGCTTTCAATTGCTTGCTAGTCGTTAAAACAGTAAGTGGCATAACGGCAATCATACATAATGCCAATCTGTAATCTACTGTAAAAATCATAATAATCGCGAAGCAAAAGAGTAGAATATTTTCATAAATATTGTAGATAACCCATGCTACAAAGTGACGGATTGCATCCATGTCACCAGTTTGTCTAGACATCAAATCACCAGTACGATTCTTATTATAGAAAGAAAAATCTTCTTCTAAGAAACGACGGTATACATAATCACGCATGGTATATAACATACGTTGTGATGATATTTCAAATATATATAGGTAAATATATTTGATAATCGACCTTACAAGGGTGGTTAATATCAGGATAATGATTAACTTAGGTAATATATCCGTTTTTCCCCCTTTGATTACATCATCAACGATAATACCGGATATGTATGGATTGATGATTGTTAAGCTTGATGCAAATGTCACTAATATTAGTGCAATTATTAACTTGAGTCGGTATTTTTTCAAAAATGAAAAAAACCATTGCATTGCTGTCATAATATTATTGCCCTCCCATATTTTCTTCTCACGTATAAAGATTCTGTTTCATTATAGTATTAATAAATAAAAATTAAATGTACTTTGTTATTAAAAGAATGTCAATTGTTATAATACGAAAATTTTCGTCAAGGAAATAGAAAATTATTGAATTAAATGTTTGGATATGGTAAAACATAACAGATATCAATATATAAAGCCAGTATAGAATGTATTCGTTCTCAATAAAAATAGTATAGAATTTTTCAGATTAGGACAAAAGAATCATTTAAAAATTGACAAAAAATGCGCATAATGATTATAGAACATATATTCCTTAAAGAAGCTATAAATATCTTTTTTGTTTAGTATTAAAATACATGATTCATAGAAGTTTTATCATTCAGAGGTAAAAGAATTGATATAAAAAGTTAAAAAATTGATATAAAATTCAAATAATCTACGATAGAATAACAGAACAATATAAATTTTATTTCAAGATTAATATCAGCTTTTATAACCAGTTCTTTATAACACCAGTTCTTTATTACCAGATGAATTTAGCTAAATGAATCAATGCAAGCACTTAAATATTAGCTTTCTAATAAAACATTTCGCACAATCATGTAAAATGGTAGAATATACAAAGAATATTGGTATTTGCATTAAAGTGGTGAGATGCAATAACAATATAATGCTTGAACGTGCAAATGTTATAGTGCGATATTAGTGCAAAAAAAAGAAAAAATAGTTCAAAAAATGTTTTTCATTTAGCAAAAAAGTGTTATAATGAATATAGCTTTAAAGAGGAGGGTAAATATATGTGCCAACAGTTTGACATAACTTATTATGACTTCAACCCAACCATTTTCTTTGCTAGTAAGCAGAAAATGTTGAAGGAATCTATATATCATGATCATGACTTTACAGAATTTACTTATATATTATCAGGAAAAGGAAAATACTTAGTAGAAGGTAATGTTTACGATGTGGAAGCAGGAGATGTGATAATCTGTAATCCAGGTGTTAAACATCAAAATATCTTAGTTAACCCTAAGGAACCAACTGTCGAATTTTTTGCAGGATTTACAGATTTTCATTTTAAAAATATGCCACCTAATTCTTTAGTACTAAAAGATGGTGGATATGTTTTACATACAAATGCTGAAACAAAACAAGAGATTTCAAGGCATTGTTACGAAATGATTGCAGAGAACGAGGCATCTCAAGTGGGTAAGTATTTTATGTTAAAAGCCCATCTTATGCAGATCCTATTACTAATGGTTCGCGATATTACCGATGTGGAAGATACAAGCCAAAAGGGATGTAATTTTGAAAGTTACAACAAGAGTTATGCAGTCAAGAAAATCATTAATTATCTTAATGAAAACTATGAGAACAAGATATCATTGGACCAAATTGCACATAATATGTATCTGAGTCCGGTATATATATCTAAGATATTTAAGGAAGAAACAGGGGAGTCACCAATAAACTATTTAATAAAGATACGACTTGAAAAAGCAAAAGACATCTTATTAAATTCTGAGGGCGGAAGTATAAAAAGTATTGCTAACAGCGTGGGCTATGAAGATGTTTACCACTTTAGTAAATTGTTTAAAAAATACTATGGTATTTCACCATTATACTATAAGAAGATAGCATTAGAAAAGCACGCGTAAGTTAAGTACCAAAATGGGGATAGGAGTATGTTATGAATTTGTATGAAGCAATGTTTGTAAGAAAAACAGTAAGAAAATACAAGATGGATTCAATTGACCAAACTGTTTTAGAAGGAATCATGAATTTTGCTAATAGCCTTCCTCCATTGTATCAGGAGATAACAGTTCAGTATAAATTGTTAAAATTAGATGATATGAATCATAACTTTAATGGTACGTTTACAGTAAAAGCCCCATATTATTTAGTGATTACCACAGAAGATACACAGGGGTTTTTAATAAATGCTGGGTTTTTAATGCAACAGATTTCCCTTTATCTAACTGCTAAGGGGTTAGGATCTTGCTACCTAGGTATGTTAAAACCAAAAAAAGATTTTCCTATGGAACCTGGATTTAAATATGTAATAACATTGGCGTTTGGTGAAGGTGAGCACGATATTTACAGAACCAGTGAAAAATATAAACGACTACCTGTGGAAGATATAGCTGTATTTAAATCAGAAGTGAAAAAGAATGTAAAGACTATGATTCAAGCAGGACGAATTGCGCCATCTAGTATGAACAGCCAACCGTGGAGATTTGTAGTTTATGATAATCGTATTCATATCTTTTGTAAAAAGAATTTTTTCTTAAACGGAGTCTTGAATGAAATGAAGCTAATCGATATAGGTGTATGTTTAGGAAATCTTATGGTTGCAGCAGAAGAATTGTGGATTGATATAAAAGTAACTCACATGGATAATATCAGTAGTATAGCCTTTAAAAAGAATGATTATATATTAAGTCTAAAGATGTATTAATTTATCAAAAAAAATATATAAAAGAAATAATTAAAAAAGTATTGACAAATCTCAGTGGTGGAGTATCGCCTTGCCAAGGCGAGGGTCGCGGGTTCGAATCCCGTCTCGCGCTTACGAAATCCCTTGATTTTCAAGGGATTTTTTGTTGCAATGATATGTGCACCGTATGTACACTGCTATTTTATGTTCTTTCTATCACTCTTTTTCAGAGCTTCATTCATGATATTAAGGTTCTCTTGTTCTGTATTGGGATTGTAAATGTAGCTAAGGGTTGTCTTCTCATCAACTTGTCCAAGCCACTTCTGATATAGTTAGGATATCACGACTGATTGCTTCTTTCAACATTTTATCAAAATTTAACATAGCGAAACCCTTCTTTCGAAAAAAGGCTTCTGTTTGTTATAGTTTTTCTTTGATTCAGAGAGTCTGATTTTAATTCTGCCTTGTCCTTGTTAATAGTTACTTATCTGCCCATAGGGCGATTGTTCTCATGTTCTCTAGGTAAATCTTCTTTGTGGAGAATTTTGTTATCGAATAATTCACGAATGAATTTAGGAGATGCCTTTATCAATTCTGGTAAGAAGTCTTTAATGATTCGTACCAGTATGTCATATAATTTGATTTTCTGCTTGGCTTCATCAAGATAAACCTGACGTAGGCGTTCATCCGATACCTTGATATTCAGAATGTCAATGGATTTTATCCTTTTCCAAAGATAACTCTTTCTTTATTTCAGAGAGATTCTCCTGCTGAATTTGAATTTCTTGGTTTTTAACAAGAATTAATTCATCCTTACCTTTTATCGTTTGATTTAGGCTTTCTTTTTCTTTCAGTAGAAGAGCATTCTTGTCCTTTTCCATTTTCAGTGCTAAGTTGATGGCTTTTTGCTGCTTTATAACATCTTTAACATTAAAAAGATTAATTTGTTCTTCCGGTTCTATATCTTTTGCCCTTTCAGCAAGTTCCTGTTCTTTCTTAATGATTTCCGATTCCAGTTTTTTCAGTGATTTTTCTGCTTCTTTTAATTTGAATGCTTCTACTTCCAGATGCTTTTTGGATTCGTCAAAATCATGCATCTCACCACGGTCAAATCCATATTCTTTACCGACCGAATTATACATATAATCCTGAAAGTTGCGATAACTGAATTGTCCTTTCCATAGTTCCGTTATAGAGATTTTCTTACAATCCTTCTTTTTATCATGGACTATCGGTATTGCTATCACATGCATATGCGGTGTTACTTTCCCTTCGGGAAAGAGTGCTTTCATTTCTTCATCAAGAGGATGAAACACCTCATCTCGGTGAATATGAGCAGATAAGATTATCATGTACGGGAAATACTTCTGAAGGGCTTTCAGTACTTTCTGGAAGAATGCTTCTTGCTCCTCAAGACTCATTTCCGTTATCTTCTCATTCGGTGGATACACCAGAAACTCATCCAAGAACTTTGTTTGCTTATCCACTGCACCTTGCACCTTTAGCTGACCTTGAAATTCTCCGTCTTCATGCATGCGATTGAAAGCAGTGAAATAGGTTTCTCCATTTTTCAGATTATTCACTATACAAGTGTTAAGATGGGAAAGTGATGTATTAATGTTTTTGTTCCCATAGTTTTTCAGTGTCCTGAAATTATGTTGATACGGAAAATGCATCTTAGATTTTATGTGACCCTGATGTCTTAAAATACAAACATTTGCCATAGATATTTCCTCCTTAAAAATTTGCTAATCTGTTTCATTAATTAAAATGATAGCCGAATTTAAAAAGGAGCACTTTTTTACGATTTTTCAGAAAACGATTTTCAATTTTTTTATTCAGATCATCTGTATTAACTCACTAGGGCAGTTAAACTTCAACTGCCCTGCTCGCTCTCCGAGGGGTCTGCGACGCTTTTGCATCATCCGCACATCAAAACAACGAAGGATCCATGCACAGCATGGACCTTCGTTGTATATATATAACCTTCTCCGAGGTTGAATATATATCAAAATGATACATTTCATATATCTTTATGCTTCGATTGGTATATCACCAAACTCCTATGATTAATCCTATATAAAGAATAAATGAATTATTGTTATTTTTACCAGAAAGAAAGCATACACCATTTTAGGAAGTGCAGAAAGTACACTTAGATGAAAGTCGTATATAGATTTTTGGTAAATTTTCTATATTTATTTGTGCAATATGATATAATGCTATAGAAACTTACAAACTAACAAAGACTTGCAATAGACTATTTTTTTTGCAAGGTATTATCTTAGAGTCTATGCTATATTGCAGTTGGAGGTGAGATTAGTGATGGAATGGCTAAGCAAGATGAACGATGCTTTGAATTATATAGAGTTAAATTTGGAGGGCAAAATCGACTATCATGAAGTAGCCCATATTGCCTGTTCCTCTTTAACTCGCTTTCAAAGAATGTTTGCTTTCATGACAGATATGACAATTGGGGATTATGTGCGGTTAAGAAAAATGTCACTTGCTGCAGAAGATTTGAAAAATACCGATGTTAAGATAGTCGATTTAGCTATAAAATACGGATATGAATCTCCAGAGGCATTTACAAGAGCTTTTCAGGTATTTCACGGTATGCCGCCAACTGTCGTTCGAAAGCTAGGAATATCTAAGACCTATCATCCAATCTCCTTCCAAATAAATATTAACGGAGGTAATATGATGATAGGCTCTAAACCGTTGGTTCATATTGAAGAACTAAACAACTTAAAAGCAGTATCTTTTCAAGCACATTGTGAGGAGCCCGAAAAGCAAGCATGGAATAAAATGCGCGAATGGGCAGTCAAAAATTTGAATGACTATGAAGCTAGAAGGTATATCGGTTATGCACCTTACGGACATCATCCCACAGGTAGTGAAGAGGATTTCCACGAATATAATGCTTTTATGCTTTTGTATAGCGAAGAAGGTAAGGATGTAGACATGTTTGGTGCAAAAGTAATTGATGCTCCTAAGGGGTTATTTCTTGTAGGAGATGTGGTGCTGAACGAATTCTACGATAACGGAACCATAGATATAGGCTCTTCAATGAAGAAATCATCGCAGACTATATATGAATGCATGTTAGATATGGAGGACTATGACATTGATTTTAACGAACGCACCTATTTAGAAGAGCACGTTTTTCATAAGGAATGGTTTTTAGCAGATAATCCCGAAGAATTTCAAGCAGAATACAGGTTTTGGCTACCAATCAAGAAGAAATAGCTATTGATGGTTTTAGGAGGTGTAAACACTTTGTATGAAAGAATGTTAGACAAGCAGACGGTACCATCATTTGATGAAATGATTTCTTATTGTGACGATGCCGGAGAGTTGTGGACAGAGTTGGACAAATATCTAAAGGAAAAACTTGATATGAAAGGTTGTATTCGCTTTCCGTATGGGAATAAATATGGCTGGAGTATGAAGTATAGTTATAAAAGCAAACATATATGCGACGTATTTGCTGAAATTAGTGCTTTTATGGTACTTATCTGTATTTCAGACGATGCAATCAAACCGATTTACAATGAATTAAGTATTTATGCCAAAGCTGTATGGGATAACAAATATCCTTGTGGAAGCGGAGGCTGGCTTAATTACCGTATTACGAACAAAGAGCAATTACAGGACTTAATGAAGATAATTGGTATAAAAGTAAATAAGCAAAGTAGAATGAGCTAAATATGTTTTCATTATAATTAGATATTAATTTAATAGTACGTTTTAACGTAAAAAATATGTGCACTATTATGTGCACATATTTCATAAGTGGATGAACCCCTTTCTTTTCAGTATTTGTAGGATGGGATTATGGTTCGAATCCCGTCTCGCGCTTAATTAACTTCGTCAGAAGTCCTTATTTTAAAAGGACTCTGGCGATTTTTCATTTTTGGAGTTTTGAGTACCCATGAGTACGTCACTTCCATTCATGTCTGAAAGAGAATCTATAATCCGTCTCGCAGTCTTTTTCTTCCCCTGGTTATTCAGTATGTAGGAACGGGTAGTGTCGGTATCATTGTGTCCAAGATACCAACGAATATCTTCCGTATCTATGCCCCTTCTATCCATCTCAGAGGCAACCGTTCTACGAATATCATGAGCTGATTTTTCTTCGATTCCTGCACTTTTACATTGTGCCCGAATGCAGTTGTCTACCTCACGACTTGTAGTTCTTCCTTCTTTATCACAGAAGATAAAATCATTATCGGAATAACCGACTTCTTCATTAATTCGCATCACAGTCTGAAAGAGATTGATTTCGTAAGTACTTAGTGGGAGATATCGGTCTCCGGCTGGGCTTTTCTTCCTCTTATACTCTACGATAACCACCTTAAGCTTTCCGTTCTCATCTGCCATACGGCTTTCCATACGATGGATATGGATTTCATTGGTTTCCCAATCGATAACCGACCATTTCAGAGCAACTGCCTCACCTATCCTAAGACCAAGCTTGAAGAGAAGAAATACCACATAGGAATCGGTCTCAAAAGGCATCTGCTTCAAGCGTATGTTCAGCTGTCGAAATAGCTTTTCCTTTTCCTCGGGGAGATAGACCCTGCTTTCATCCTTCGGATTATTCGGAGGTTTGCAACCACTTACATTGACTTCAATATCGTCGTACGGATTGGTGATGATAAAGCCATTCTTCTTCGCCATCTTCATGAGATCTTTAAAAATCATCTTCAAACCTTGTTCGTTTTGTTTGTTATGTTTTTTGAAAACGAGGCATTATTTAAGTAATGCCCTGCAATAACGCTGATTCGGTTATGACCGAACGCCTTTGAAGTGATTTTCATTGCTTCTTTGTCATACCAGAAGCCCTTTTTATCCTTCCAGCGGAAATATCGGTCACTCTTTGGGATGCTATCAAGAGGTCTTGCAAAATGATGTGTAACCGGTATTGGAATATGTTGTAATTACATATTAAAAATGATATAATTTGTAATATTGTTGATTTAATCAGATAAATAGCAGAATTATTATTGACTTAAATCATAAGAAAGGTTAACAGATGAAAAAATTTGAGTTAAATATTAATGTATTTAAGTATATTCCAATTTTTTTAACTATTTGTATGTTGAATTCATGCTCAAATATAAATGGCGAAAAGAGTGACACCGATATAAATATTCCAACACCTACTACTTCTACTACTACCGCGCCATCACCATCAGAAGTGGCTAAGAATACTGCTAAGAAAAGTACTACACCTAACATAGACCCTAAATATACTTCACCGGAGTTAATTGATTTGGTGAAAGATTATATTTCTCACGAAAAAGAAGATGAACTTTTCAAACTCGCTACTGGAAAAGAACTTGATAAGAACACATTATTAGATTTAAGTATTAATGATGAGGGTAGAGATTACTTAAACAATGTTTAAGATGAAAACGGCTGTATAACTCTTGTTGACATCGACAATGACAAAAATGATGATATTATAACATATGAATCTTCAGGTGGCTCTGATGGATTTGTTAATTTTGCTATTTTAAAGAAGAATGAATCTGATATATATGAGTTTTCTGAATATCCCAGTTTTCTTAGTATTGAATCTAAACATGGTTATATCCGATATAATGATAAAAATTACTACATTGATGAAAGCTGGGACTATTACAAAAATATTTTTGATGGGATAAATATATATTCTTATGATAAAGGTAAGTTAGTTGAGCGTGTATTTGTTGCTAAATACTCTGAGAGTCTTCAGTTATCAACCGAATATATTTCTGGAAACACTTACAATGATTTGTTAAATAAGATATCATAAGATGCTAAGAGTGTCTTTACGATGCTTAATAAAAGTAAAATTTATAATGGCAAAATTGAAAAGAAATTATCCAATAATAAAACGGTCGAAAATGTTAACATTTTTTTGGATGTAGATGATTGGCAAGAAGTTGACGTTGATAATGATAATTCTACTGAATTGGTTGGTAAATATTTTGGATATCCAAACAAAATGCGTTATTTCGGCTATATTATAAAAAAAGAAGAAAAAGGTAAATTATCTACGATAGATTTACAAAAAGTTTACAACATTGAATTAGATAATGACAATTATAATATTCAACAATTATGGTTTGAAAAATATAATGACAATGTTTACCTAGTTGCTTTAACACAAGATAAAGGAACGAATGTTTATCATATTAAGATTTTCCTACTTAGTGCTTCTTCAGCTAAGCGCATTATCGATATTAAAGCTGTTTATATCAAACAAGCGTACGCCGAGGTTTGGACAGATGGTATAAATATAGAATTCGAGCATGCAACAAAATATGAGCCACCCAGAGGATAATTTGAGTACGTACTTGAGTACATAAAAATTGGATGTGCCGGAAAGTCCCTTTCTATCAGCATTATTTCGATGGGGTAGAATTCGAATCCCGTCTCGCGCTTAAAAAGAAATAGTTCATATAAAAGATGAACTATTTCTTTTTCTGTACGTAACAAGTTTTAAACTTTCACAGACCGAGTACTGGGAAGAGTGAGAATGGAGGCCCCACGCCGAGATTCTCATTCTTCCTACGACTTGGCAAAGCAAAGTCGATGCTAGGAGTCGCGGATTCGAATCCTGTCTCGCGCTTGCGAAATCCCTTGATTATCAAGGGATTTTTTGAGTCTATAATCAATTTTGTGTAAACTATAAGAGAAATCCTCTTGGATTAATGTTAAAGTAAATATTAATCTAGGAGGATTTTTCTATAATAAGATAAAGAAAACTATCACCCGAACGCAAAGTAAAGGAATGGCAAAATCGTCCGCTTTAGCGAAAATACGCAATTTAGTATATCGAGCTAATACAGAGGATATTGTATTACTATAAGTTTTAGCATAAAAACATTAATTTGTATACTTTCAGGTGGAAAATCAAATCCTATTCCAACTATTTGAAGGTTACTTTTACTGATTGCATACCCAACACCGATAGTTGTATCCTCATTGGTACCAAATATTCCAACTAAATCCGGGTTATTAGCAATATAACTATCTGCTATTATTACTGCACTTGATGTGCCAGGACCAAATTGAGTATTAAGCAGTTTGTAATTTCTATTAGTAGCTAATACGCTACGAAAACCATTAACTCTTTCTTTCGTATTTGTACTCATTATAGAATCGCTAACAATTCCTATTGTACCTTGTCTATATCCAGCTGCTGCCAATTCAATAACCATATTTTTACCAGCAGTAACACCAGCACTGTAATTATCAGTAGCAAGTGTTATAATGCCTTCTTCATCTGCTGGAGTATCTAGATATATAATTTTAACACCTAAGGATTTTGCATATTCTATTGCACTGGATACGTTTACAGGATCGAGAGCCGCTATTAGCATAGCATTAGCACCGTTATTCGCGGCATTAGTTATTATTTCTATTTGTTTATCTACGGATCTTTCCATAGGAGTATCCCAAATATAATTAGCACCTACTAAACTAGCCATATCGTAGATTCCTTGATTAATGATATACCAGAACTGACTGGTCTTGTCCTTAGAAATATAGTAAATAATGTAATTCTCTAAGGTAGATGGTCTTATAAGCATATTTGTATATTTATTTCTTATATACATGATTCAACCTCTTTTAATAGAAAGAAATCATAGGGTATTTATTAAAATATATTCATTCATAGCTAATCTATTCCATCTCTATAATTGTATTAGGGGCTGAGAACGGATTACACTTAAAACGCTAGGAATAGTTAAATAGAAATCGATATTGTCACAAGTTTATTGTGAAGATAATATTCAGAATGATTTATTAAAGTCTTTGGGTTATTGTAAGACTGACAAACAAGAAGTAATTCTTGGATATGAGTGTTCGGGGATATGTTCGAATCCCGTCTCGCGCTTAATGATAAAGGGTGAAATCTATCTCTTCCAAATAATGTTACTAGTATAGCTGATAGAGCATTTTGCAATATGATTTATAGTGAAGATGGCTTTCATTATGAAATCACCAACTATGGGAGTAGCATAACTAGTATAACGATACCTGATAAAGTTACCTACATAGGTTCAGGTGCTTTCCAAGAATGCACTAAATTAAGAAGTATATCTTTACCAAATTCAATCTCTGCAATTAAGTATGCTACTTTTTTAGATTGCATTTCTTTATCTAAAGTATATATTCCAGATACTATAACGTATATCGGTTCAAAAGCATTTTATAATTGTAATAATTTAGTTGATATATCCATACCTAGTAATGTCACAAAAATAAAAGCATTTGCCTTTTATAATACAAAATGGCTAAAAAATAAACAAAAAGAAAGTTCCTTGGTTATCATAAATCATATTTTAATCAGTGCAGAGAAAAGTAAAGGTAATATTAAAATACCTAATTCTGTAATCTTTATCGGCGAAGCAGCCTTTAAGAACAACAAGAGTATAACAAGTATTACTATCCCAGATACAGTAACAACACTCGGAGATAGTGCTTTTAACAAATGTATTAAATTGTCAAAGGTAAACATTTCTAATTCAGTTACCACCCTTGGTAAAAGCGCTTTTGAAGGATGTAACAGCCTGGAAAATGTTATATTACCTGCTTCAGTTAAGTCAATTGGAAAATTAGCATTTTATGCTTGCACCAGCCTGAAAAGTATTGTAATACCTAATGCTGTCACTCAAATTAATTACGGTACTTTTTGTGACTGTATTAACTTGGCTGATATATCAATCCCTCAATCAGTTAATAAAATTGATGTAGCTGCATTCAAAAATACAGCATGGTTAAAGAAGAAACAGAAAAATAATCCTCTGGTTATTATTAATGATATATTAATAGATGCAACCACCTGCAGTGGTGATTTAATTATCCCAGAAAATGTAACCACTATATCTAAAGGGGCTTTTGGTCCGGTTTACTTCTATAACTTTGATAGTTATAATAACAGTCATATTACTAGCATAGTTATACCCGATTCTATTACTCGTATAGAAGATGGGACTTTCTACAATATGAATTTGAAAAGTATAGTAATACCTGATTCTATAACATATATTGGGAAACAAGCATTTTATAAATGTAACTTAGCTAAAGTATCTCTTCCTGAGAGCATAACTTATATTGGTGCTGAAGCTTTTTATGGTTGTGAATATTTAACAGAGATTAATATACCTGAATCTGTAACTTATATAGGAGCAGGAGCTTTTTATGAATGTAGCGAATTAGAAAGTATCGATTTACCCAATTCTATTATAAATATTTATGATAGCACCTTTTATGGTTGTTATGAATTAAAAACTGTAGAATTGCCAGATTCTCTTAATTATATTGGCAAACAAGCTTTTGGGCTTTGCATTAGTTTGACGAGTATAACAATTCCTACCATGGTTACAGAAATAGGTGATTGGTCATTTGATGGATGCAAGGAATTATCCAAGGTTATTATAGAAAGCCCTTCAATAACGTTTGGTGAAGATACTTTTGATAGGTGTAACAAAGACCTTACTTTTATAAGTTCAGATGGCTCAGATACACAGAAATACGCACGATTTAACAAGTACAAATTTATAATAAAATCTTGATACTAATTGTATATCATAAATTCGTGTAAAATTACACTTTCCATGTATGCAATCATGTGTGTAGATAAATTACAGAAGCCGCAAACCTCTTATTTATCAGTACTTGTGTGTGCTAGGATTTGTTCAAATCCCGTCACGCGCTTCATTGTAAAGATCAGGAAAGCTAGTTAATTCAAGCTTTCCTTATTTTTGTGTCTCCAAAACATGAGTGCAGGATGTGTGCATGATCTTTTTACGTACGGGGACTGCTATAATGTATTGTCCATAGTGGATTGACTTTCTAAATTAGGATAAGTATAATTAAGCTAATTAATTTGGAGTAATAAAATATGCTAAAACTTTCAAATGCGAACTGAAGAAAATATATATAATCTTCGAAACTAAATTCTAAATACAACAACCTACAAATTCTTGCAAAAATTATCGGGTAATAGTAAAAAACCTATATTATACTTATCTTGAAAGGAGAAGTATATGGAAACGCTTGAGAATATGAAAAATGCGATTGATTATATTGAAGATAATCTTGATGCTGAAATTGAATACGCAAAGGTTGCCCAAATAGCATTATGTTCCCAATATCACTTTCAACGCATGTTTGCTTTTCTTATCGGCATACCGCTATCCGAGTATATACGCCGTCGCCGATTAACGCTTGCTGCCTTTGATTTGCAAAATAGTAATGAAAAAATTATTAATCTTGCTTTGAAGTATGGTTATAACTCGCCTGATTCGTTTACTCGAGCTTTTGTGGCAATGCATGAAGTCACACCCTCTAAAGCAAGAGAAAAAGGTATATCGCTAAAAGCGTATCCTCGTGTAACATTCTCCTTATCAATAAAAGGAGTGGTTGAGATGAACTACAGAATTGAGCAAAAAAATATATTTACCATTGTAGGCATAAAACAGAGATTTTCACATATTAATGGGTTGGGTGAAAGTATTGGAAGAATGTGGAGCGAGACACCACAAGAAATTTTCTCACAAATTGCTGGACTTGGAAACGGGTTAGTAGGTGTGTACAGTGGAATGTATGAAGATAATACAACTGATTACTACATTGCCACGATAACTGAAAATGATTCACCCAAAAATTTGTGCAAGCTTGAAATACCATCCCTAACATGGGCAATATTTGAGATAATAGGCCCTATGCCTACTGCAATGGCAGAAATGTGGGGACGTATTTTTTCCGAATGGTTTCCTACATCTGGATATGAGCATGCAGAAGCACCTGAAATAGAATGGTACTCAAATGGTGACCTAAGTTCCTCTGATTACAAAAGCGAAATATGGATACCCGTTATTAAAAAGTAATGTTCTATGCCTAATAAGCATTAAGCTAAGTAATAATGTGTGCATATGTATGTGCAGAAAAATATCAGAAGCCGTAAATCTACTATTTAAAAGTATTTGTGTGTGCGGGGATTTGTTCGAATCCCTTCTCACGCATAATTGAAAAGTACCGCTAATCCTTAAAAATCAAGGGTTAGCAATTTTTTTTTGCTTAACAATCATGTTTGTTAGAAGAACGTGAATTTGAATTATTGATTTTTATACAGTACAAAATCATGTCCAAAAATATCAAGAAATAATTTGAAATGTGTAGTATTCTATTTGTGAGGTGATTGCTATGCAATATAATAAAATTATTGAAACGGCTAAAAACTATGTATATGAAAATATAGAACTAGGTATATCTGTGAAAGATATAGCACATCATTTGAGTTATTCAGTAAAACAACTCAATCGAATATTTATTATGATGACAGGGATAACTCCCAGCGAATATCTCAGGTGGACAAGGCTTATCAAAGCAGTATTTGAACTAAAATATTCAAAAAAACCTATTATTGAAATTGCCTTGAAGTGTGGATATGAATCTCAGGAGGGTTTTACGCGAACGTTCAAAGACATATTTGGAGTAACACCGGGTGATTATAGGGTGTCTGACAAATCAATAAAAGTAGACAATTGGCATATTAATACTATGTTACATCAAATGTCACATGAAACAGCCATAAAAGGTCTTTGTGGTGAACAAAATGTTGATTCATGGGTTGTTAACAAACCAGCTCGAATCTGGGCAATCGCTCGTAGAAATCATGAGAATCTTGAGCCGAACGATTTCTATGGATTGTGTGCCAGAGAAGGGGTTATGGATAAAACAGGTGTATTACCAGGTGTTTTAATTGAGGGTGGTGCAATTCTTACAATGGAACATGGTAAAAATCAACTTTGTTTTGGGGTAGAGCTTTCAATAGATTATCCAGCGGAAATGTTAAATGAGTTTGAGATTCTAAATATACCTGAAATGATTTATGTTGTTTTCAATTGCCCACCATATGCAAAAGAAGCTCATGGCAGTGTTATTAAGAGCATATGGAATATTCAGCAAGAGTACAATCTTGAAGAACATAGTTTGGAATGGAATTATAGCGAAGCACCAATCATCGAATCAGATAGTGCTGAATTTGGTTACACAATGTGGTTTCCTGCTAAAAAAATTTTGGAGAAAAATTATGAATAAAAGTAAGCTCGATTTATACATAGATAAGATTCTAGAAAAAATGAATATAACTGAAAAAGATATGTATAGGGAATTGATTGATTTTTGTACATCTATTAATCTAAGGCCCAAAAAAGTTTATAAAAAAAACTATCTTGCAATCGACTTTTTAAACAAAAATAAAAACTATTCTATTATGAGATTCGGAATTAATGAGAACCATAATATTATTTTTGAACTTCGTTATTATGCAAGTAGACAATATTCTCAAAAATTTCATGAAGCAATACGAAAAATTATTGAATCGTACAAAGGAGAATATGTAGGTTGTTATAAGTGCGGCAATTGTCATGGGAATTATACTTATACGTATCCTGATGGTACAACATTTATCAGGTGTGGATTTGCGCTAATTCCAGTTGAAAATATAACTGATAATGATATACCCGAAATAAAGCAATTAATTGATATACAAAATCAAATTTATAATAATCTATAATATCGTAATTTTCAGTAAGATACATAATTTAAGCTCTGATATTTAGAAAATAGAAATCAAATTTTCCATATGTGTACAAGTATGTGCATAGATAAACAACAGAAGTCGTAAGCCACCTATTTATCAGTATTTGTGTGTGAAGGGATTTATTCAATTCCGTCTCGTGCTTAACCTTATTTCGCCAGAAGTTCTTAATTATAAGACTTCTGGCGATTTCGTTTTTGGAGTTCTGAGTATCCATAAGTACATCTTCCAACAATTAGTACGTTTATTAAAAGTTACTCTTTTTTTATTCTGGCTTAAGCTTCATTGTTTCGAGTACATTTCTTATAGGTAATGATTACACTTGATTGTCAACTACTACATGAAGCATTGACTTTAGGCTATATAATATATATAATTTAAAAAATAGTCAATAATTTCCTTAATTAGGTATGTGTGAGTGTTTTTTGAGAATAGATGAAGTTGATTCAAATGATGTTACTAAACTTGAAAACTTTACAATTATGTAGCAAATGTTGATAATTAATATAATAACTTCTAGAATGGGTTTATTTATATAAACCTTAGAAAAGAGGATTCATATGAACAAGCTTAAAATTATTTTTATAGTAGTTATTTGTGTTATTTTTTATTTGGTAAACTTACCAATAAGTAATCTGCAAGCTGCCACCAAGGTAAGTTATGAAATGCAAAATAAAAAGTTGACATGGATGGATGGAGATATTGTAAGAGGGATTGTTAGTTTTCAATATCCAAAATTAAAAGGAGATTCCAAGGAAATAGCTAAGATTAATAAAGTCTTAGAAAATGCTAGCATTGCATTTATGGCAGATGAAAATGTAGAACGAATTAAGGAAAGTACCCTATATTACATTGATCTTAAGTTGTTCTCTGAATTTGTAGAACAGTTGTATTGGAAAACTACTTGTAAGGTAACCTATAATAAAAATAATATAATTAGTATGCATATGAAAGAAATGTGGTATGCAGGTGGAGTTTATAATCAGAATGATTACGGCTTTACATTTATATAAAGACCGGAAAAATACTGACAGCAGTTGATGTAATCGGGGGAATGCCAGAAGAAGTATTAAGTAAGGTTGTATCAAGTGCCAAGAAATATTTTAATAATAATGAAATTGGTCTTGATGAAGAGTTATGGCAGAATATTTCTAATACAATTAATGCTTCAGATGCTAAGAAGTTAAAATTTTATCTGAAGCCAGGGAAAGCTTATATTTGTTTTGGAAGTTATGAACTTAACTTGGGAACAGGTTGGCAGATATTCTCCGTTACCAGTAAATATAAATAGAAATGATAATAATTATGAGTACATAAATCAGAAGTGGATTAGTATATGGTATGAATTTGAAGAGTTATTAAGGAGAAATAATTTGATTATAAATATAGGAAATCATGAATTTACAGAGGTATGGGATGGCGTGCTATATAAAAAACTTTCTGACTATCCGAATATAAGCGATTGGGAATTACGTAATATCATAGAGTTTGTTGAGTATGAAAAGAATCACGATAGAAACTGTGAAATAAAATGTGAGAATGTCAGAATACTTCATCTGGTTCAAGAAGCTATCAATAAAAAAGAGAAGTATATGGGAATCTCAAAGCCAGATAAGATTACAGAATGTACTGCATGTCCAAAACGAAGGGGATGTATGACTGATTTGGTTTGCCATACAACATCCATAGAGAATGCTATTAGTATATTAAAGTGTGGTAGTCTCTTATCTGCAATCAATGTCAGAAACGTACCGGTAGAGCAGTTGATGGCAGAGGATAGGAATGCCGCTAGAGACCCTGCCGATTACTTTGAATATATTATGTTTGCATGGGGAAATTGTCAGGCTGGAGACAGATTGGTTATGGAACGAAAATTAAAGAGATTTCCAACAGATGAAGATTTAAGCATAGGTTTTACACCTGGTATTAGATTTTATTTTAAGTATGATGATCTTATATATCATCCTATGTGTATATTTGATGGTGTTTTGCCAATGAAAGTAAAAGATTAAGTGATTCTGAAGGATTGGATATACAAAATTGTAGTTCCAGTAGAAGAAAAAGAACAAATAGAAATATATATACCTGATAAGTTGAAAGAGAACGTATTATATGTGCGAAATGATTGTTCTGATATTTGGGACTGGTCTGAAAAGGTATATTCACTTGTTCGTTCTATGTAAATATTGATTGACTGGGTGGTATGCTGAAATACTTCCATATATTCCAATTTATGGGTTTTGTTGTTGACGGTTGAAATTATGTGTTATAGAATTGAAGATGGTAACAATTGGTATAAAAAAGGAACCTAATATATCTATGTGGTTAGAGAGGTATCAGATATGCCCATTATGAATGAAGATATAATTGAGTTAATTAAACCAATCCTTGGAAATGATGCTATTTTAAGTGAGAGCATAGAGTCAAACAATAATTCAGTATTTATAACTAAGGCAATGGTACATGAGTATATTGTCAAATTATATAAATACAAAAATTGGCCTGAAGTTGATAAAGTACCATACGTGAATCAATTACTTCAAAATAATAATATTCAGTGTGCATCGATGATAGCATATGAAAGGGAAGGCAGTAAGTTTGAACATGGATATATTATTGAAAAAAGAGTGGAAGGGATACCTGTTTTATCAAAGGATGGTATTCCACTAATTCCTAAAGAACAGTACACAGAAGAATTTGAAGCATATATTTATACTTTATTAGCGAAACTGATTGCAAAGGTTCATAATATAACATTCCTAAAATTCGGGAATATTAATGGTGGACATCCAATCTATAATACTTTCCATGAATTCATGGAAGAAACAATAATGTTATGTAATACGGATGGATTGATCGAAAATCAAGTTTTTACAAAATTAGAGATTAAAGAATTGGTACATAGGCTGTGTGATAAATTCAAGGAATTTGACGATCTAAAGCCTGTCTTATGTCATGGAGACCTATCCATGAGAAATGCTATATATAATAAGGACTCAATTACTTTAATTGACTGGGATGATTCTGTTGTATTACCGTGGATGGCGGATGTTGCCTATTTAACATATCCATTTGTTTGTTCTAAAGTCAAACAAATGGAAAATAGGAAGAGCTTTTTAGATTCTTATGAAACAGAATACGATAAAGATAGATTTAATTCTTTTGAAAAGTTATATCACACATTTCTTTCACTGAAATACCTCGATTGGCGATATAAGTATAATCAAGGAAAAGGTACAGATCGCATTAAAACGAATCTAAATGAATTATTAAAAGATATTGGACTTAATTTTCAAGTAAGAAATTGATTTTCTATCTTTTATTTAAACTAAGTGCAGTAAAGAAACTTACTAATGAACACAAAGCGTCAGAAACTTTCTAAACGAATAGTCTCTGACGCTTTCATTTTATCCACGTGTCTTAACTTACGCAATAGCAACCCAACCTATACGAAACGTTCAGTTTTTCCATGTACAAAAGGCATTTCATATCTAATGTTCAAAGTTGTATCTATGATTGCATCGATCTACCACCATCCACGTGTAGAACCTGACCAGTAACATAGGAAGAATCATCACATGCTAAGTATACATAAGTAGGAGCAAGCTCAACTGGCTGGCCAGCCCTTTTCATGGGTGTTTTTGAGCCAAACGTTTCAATATACTCAGCTGGCCAGGTAGATGGTTGAAGTGGTGTCCAGACTGGACCAGGTGCAACGGCATTGACTCTTATACCTCTTGATACAAGTGACTGTGCCATGGTACGTGTAAAACTAATAATAGCTCCTTTGGAACTTGAATAATCTATTAGTAGGTCATTTCCAACATATGCAGCTGCAGAAGTGGTGTTTATGATAGTACTGCCACATTCCATATATGGAAGAGCATACTTTGTCATAATAAAAATACCAAAAAAATTCACTTGAAAGGTTAATTCCATTTGTTCATAGGTGATGTTTTCAATACTAGCTTGTGGAAATTGCACCGCTGCATTATTTACTAAAACATCAAGTCTACCTAATACCGAAAGGCAACTGCACACGACATTTTTGCAAAATGTTTCATCCCTAATATCTCCTGCAATCAAAAGACATTTTCTCCCCTGTGCTTCAATGTATGATTTTGTTATATATGCATCTTCGTGTTCGTTATAATAAACAATACATATGTCAGCTCCTTCTTTAGCAAAAGCCAATGATACCGCCCTGCCTATGCCACTATCACCACCGGTCACCAACGCAACTTTACCTTTCAATTTTCCTGTTCCGATATAGTTTGGATTGTCAAAGATAGGCTTTGGTGACATTAATGTCTCAAGTCCCGGCTGAAAAGGTTGATGTTGTGGTGGAAACTGGATTGGTATCTGTTGGCATTCTTCTTTATAGCCTAAATATGGATAGAAATAACGCATTTTCAATCTCCAGTTATAGATTACGATTACTTTATAATATAGTAAATAAAGTATTTTGTGTCATTCCTTTAGAAACTTCATTCGATGAATATAGTGTTGTTTATACTTCTTGTTTACATTAAGCTTTAATAAGTTACGAATTAAATTGTCGTACATCAATTTTAATATGTGATTTTGATACCCTATTCAATGTTATTTAGTGACAATAAAAACAGTTAACATCATATAATATAGAGATATTGACTTATATAAGTGAGAATCAGTATATGTCAGATGCGATTAATCCTATTGTCAGCGAGGAGTATGCGGATTTAGTAATTGAAACAGAAGGAATAGATTTAATATTACAAATGTTTCCGAATGCAACTATAAACCCTATTAATTATCTGATTTCATTGGTAAATATTCCGACTACTTTAATTACAAATAAAAGCATAAGCCAGATCGGATATGGTGCATTTCCCGCTTGTTTTGGATTAGTTAGTCAAGCAAGTTTAGAGGCATCAAATATAACGAAGTTGCGAAATATTCCTGCACTTAATCTTCGTGGACAGGGAGTTCTCATAGGTATTCTTGATACAGGTATCGATTATACGAACCCAATATTTACGTATCCAGACGGCACCACAAGAATTGTTTCTATTTGGGATCAGACGATTCAAAGTGATAATCCACCGGAAGGATTTTTATACGGTACAGAATATTCGAGAGAACAGATTAATATGGCATTACAAAATGAAAACCCCTATGAAATTGTTCCGTCAAAAGATGAAATTGGGCATGGAACTATGGTGGCAGGGATTGCTGGGGGAAATGATGTTCCTGAAAGCAATTTTTATGGTATTGCTACAGGGGCAGAATTTGTTGTTGTAAAAATGAAACAGGCAAAGGATTATCTAAAGAAATTCTTTTTTATTCCAGAAGAGGCAATTGCATATCAGGAAAATGATTTATCTTTTGCATTAGAATATTTGGTACGTGTTTCGACAAAAATATCGCGACCAATGGCTATTTGTATTGCAGTAAACACCTCTGAAGGGCCACATGAAGGTCGAGGTACTCTGGGCTCGTACCTTTCTTTAATTTCGTCTATACCAGGAATTGCTTGTATTATTGCAGTGGGAAATGAAGGAATTGCTAGAAGGCATTATTTTGGTTTACCGACCGTAGAATCAAGAACGGATACGGTTGAACTGAATGTTGGGGAGAATGCGTTAAGCTTTACAATGCAGCTTTGGGGAATGCGACCTAACATATACTCTGTAGATATTACATCTCCTTCGGGAGAGTTTGTTCCGAGAATCATATCTAGATTTGAAGAATTTAAGGAAATTCGGTTTATTTTTGAAAAAACGGTCATCTATCTGGATTATCAATTGTCGGAATCTCAAAGTTCGGATCCTTTTATTATGTTTCGAATTAAAGATCCAGCACCTGGAATTTGGAAGTTTAAGGTTTATGAAAGTGGGGATACAATCAATGGTTTTCATATATGGCTTCCTATGCAGGGATTTGTTTCAGATAATATATACTTTGTCCGCTCCGACCCTAATACTACTATTTTAAGTCTAAGTGCGAATCCCTTATCGTTAGCAGTAACTGCTTATAATAATGCTGATGAAACTCTTTATATAAATGCAGGTAGAGGATTTACCAAGTCTGGCGGAATTGCACCATTAATTGCTGCACCAGGGGTAAATATTATTGGACCAACAATAACTAAAACATTTGCGGAATTTAGTGGAACTAGTGTAGCTGCAGCACATATGACCGGAATAGCGGTTATGCTTTTGGAATGGGGTATTGTACAAGGCAATCTACCTGATATGAGTACCGTGGAGATGAAAGTATTAATGTCAAGGGGGGCTAAAAGAAAACCGGAACTAGTATATCCTAACCAAGAATGGGGATATGGTATAGTGGATATTTATAACGTGTTTGATACCTTAAGAACTAAGAGTTGAAAATCTGTCAAGTACTAACTCTTAAGAGATATGGATAACTTTACCATGTAATAATACAATTAAGTAAAACATATACATATAAAAAATTATGGATATAAAAGGACTCAAGAAGGACGAAGTATTTAATTTATCTTGTTTGATTTAAAATTAGATTGGAGAATTATCCAAAGTAGAATAAATTCATTAAGAGGTGGCGTATGGATGGAATGGAACAAGCAATATTTAATAGTGAGGAATACGCGGATTTGATTGTATTTTATCTAAATAGGCCGGAACTATTGAATCGATTTCCAGATGCAACAATTCATTATATGAATCAAGCCTTTGCCATAGTGCATGTACCAATGCCACAAATACCAAAACGTATGATTAGCACATATGGTTATTCTGCTGTTCCTAAGCTGTATGGTTTGACTAGTGAAATTAGTGCAGGAGCATCTAATGTTAATCAATTAAGAAATATCCCTAATTTAAATCTTCGTGGAAACGGAGTGCTAATAGGTATTATTGATACAGGGATTGATTATTCAAATCCTTTATTTTTAAAATCAGATGGAACCACAAAAATAGCATCAATCTGGGATCAAACAATAAACACAGGATCTATACCAAATGATACGTTATTTGGATCAGAATATAACTCAGAACAGATAAATCAGGCATTAGCTTCAACAGATCCTTATACTATTGTTCCAAGCAGAGATGACAATGGACATGGTACTATGATGGCTGGCGTAGCAGCAGGTAATGAAAATCTTAAAGAAGGTTTTACTGGTATAGCGCCAGACGCTGAACTGGTTATCGTTAAATTAAGACAGGCCAAACAGTATTTGCGTGAATTTTATGCTATTCCTGATGAGGTTTATTGTTATCAGGAAAATCATATTATGTGGGGTGTGCAGTATTGTCTACGAGTATCCAGAGATCTAAATAGACCAATTGTAATATGTGCAGGAGTAGGAACATCCCAAGGTTCACATGACGGTCGATCCTACTTATCAACCTTTATGTCAATTGTTGGTGACTTTCCTAATACGGTTGTTGTTACTCCACTTGGTAACGAAGGAAACCTTAAAAGGCATTATTATAGTACTATAGATCCGACTATTGGCGCGAATGCTGTTGAACTTCATGTAAGTGAAAAAGATAAAGGTTTCTTTATGGAATTGTGGGGAAATGCACCTGGAATATACACTATAGATATTATTTCTCCAAGTGGTGAATACATCCCACAAACAAAAGCAGGAATTAAAGAGAACATGGAATTAAGATTTATATTTGAGAGTTCGGTGCTTTACATAGATAGTTTGGTTGCAGAATCAATAACAGGAGAACAAATGATTTTAATACGTTTTCATAATGTGGCATCTGGTATATGGAAATTTAAAGTTTATGGCATGAACAATCTATCCACCGGATTCCATATATGGTTACCCATGGGAAATATGATATCGGATCAAACCTATTTCATGAATCCTAATGTTTATACAACTTTATTGAGTCCAGGTACAGCAGAAGTACCTATATCAATTACTGCCTACGATCCTGTTAATAATAGTTTATATATAGCATCAAGTCGTGGATATACAAGAAATAGTAAGATAAAACCTGACTTAGCAGCCCCCGGTGTTAATTATATAGCACCAAATCAGAATAAGGAATTTATTAGTTACTCAGGAACCGGTGTAGCAGCAGCTCATACATCTGGTATAGTCGCCATGATTTTAGAGTGGGGAGTGGTAAAAGGAAATAATCCAAATTTAGATTCCACGAAAGTAAAAAATTACTTAATCAGAGGTGCAAAAAGAGATCCTTATTTAACATATCCAAATAGAGAATGGGGATATGGTAGAATTGATCTTTACAATGCTTTTAACATTTTCAGGTGAATAAGGTTTGGAAAATTTTTTATATATACGCAAATCAAAGAGATAAATATATAATTTATCTCTTTGATTTATTTTTTTATTTGTTTTATAATTAAAGACTAAGATTATTTAGTTATCTTACATAATACAATTGTGATATTGGTAGTAAAGTGAATTCAATTCACTTTAGGAATTTGTGCTGATGCCCATATTCGCGATGTTTCGGCAGATTGGAGAGTATAATGAATAAAAAAGATGTATTTGAATTAAAAAGTCGTTTGAAAAAAACTGGATGCACGTTCACAAAAATGTGTGGATGTTATGTAAATGCAAATAAAGAAATTCAGTTAAACTTTAATGAAACATTTTTAAATCTAGAAGATGACGAATTTTATAAATATTTAGATATTGCAAAGAAAACATTATCAGGAACCATGGGAAATAATCTCATTGAATTAAGCTTTCCGCTAGAGGAAGAAAAAGAAGGTGGAAAACAAAAATTCCTTATGGGACTTAGAGAAAGTAAATTAAAAAATGAAGGTTTGCTTGACACATTTTATCAGCTTATTATAGATAGCTATGAATATGCAGGAAATTATCTTATCCTAGTGTATCATGATGCATATGATGTCATGACAAAAACAACAGATAATTCTAGACTAGATGAATCGGAAGAAGTTTATGAATACTTATTATTTGCTATTTGTCCAGTGGCACTTACAAAACCAGGACTTGGATATTTAGAAAATGAAAATAAATTTGGACCGCGCAATCGAGACTGGGTAGTTGGAGCTCCAGAGACTGGCTTTATATTTCCAGCTTTTACTGAACGTAGCACTGATATTCATTCGGTTATGTTTTATACAAAAAATGCGCTAGAACCTCACAAAGAAATGATGGAATTGGTTTTAGGTTGCCCTGTAAAAAACACTGCTACTGAGCAAAAAAATACCTTTCATTCAATTATTAAAAATGCAATAAATGATACTGAAAAAAGTAATAAAATAATAGTTGATATCCAAGAAAGTCTTAGTCAAATTGTAGAGGAACAAGCCGCGTATACTGATACATCCGATGAAGAAATACTTTTGACCAACGAATCTGTACAAGAGATACTACAAGAAAGTGGCTTGCCAGAGGATATTACGGCAAAAATTGAGACAGCCTATGCTGAGAATTTTGGCGATACGCCTCCTGTAATTGATTACTTAATTGATAAAAAGGTATTGGCAGAAAATGAAAAACAAAAAGTCGTAAAAGTGCTTATGGAGCAAGTACAAGTATTACAAGAAAAACTTGAGGAAACGAAGAAAACGGTGAGCGTTTCTCCTTCCGCTGATGATATGGACAATCAGCCAGAAGAAGGATTAGTAACTGTTAACAACATGGATTCAGAATATGATGTGGTACTTCAGGTAAAACCAGAAAAAATAGATCAAATCAAGACGCAAATCATAGATGGTAAGAAGTGTATTATCATTCCAATGGATGAAGATGAACATGCTAATGTAAATGGTGTTACGGATTTTATATTATAAGCATCGTTATTTTTCTTCCTAAGTCTATTACACGAAAGAAAGTGGGATTGTATATAATTCTAACTTGTTTTCTTATGTAGCAATAAATTAAATTTTACATAAAATTATTGACAATGATGTTGTGTCGCACAGTATCATGATGATATTAAATCATGATAGGAGTGTAAATATAGGCGAAATAATCAAAATCATCATCTGATTTATTATCGGGATTCTGACAAATCGATATATTTGCACCAATTAAATTGCGAACATAAAAGTACAATAGACAGTTAATGGCACTTGGAATTACCTAACTCACATAAAGCGAAAAAGACAGAAAAGCGAATGAAATCAAGCTTTCCTGTCTTTTTCATTTTTAAATATGTGCTAGATGTGTGAAACGTCCTTTTCGAACAAAACTGTAAACAGATTGCTCGTAAACACCTATTGATGGATGCCTACCTTAAAGTTAAGTTTAGCACCACGCCAGTACATCTTTAACTAGTATTTAAACACATTTTAATAAGTTTAAATTTGTTTTAGATATATTCCTTTTTCATAATTTGACTTTCAATTTATATAAAAGTATAATTATGTAAATTTGAACTTAGCAATAAAATTTATGCAATAAAGAAGTCTAATACGAATAAATTAAATATCAAAAAATAAATCTAAAAGATTATCACAATTTTTTATATAGGATTAATTTATTACATACTAAGAATGTATAAGTTTATAAAGAATTTCAATATAGCGAAATTAAGAAGAATAGGAGAAATTCACATGGTAGATAAGAAATGTCAGGAAGAGTACATCCGTAGAATTAATAAGGTCCAGGATTACATAGAAAGAAATATAGGACGATTCCTTTCAATCGAGGAACTATCGAATACGGCTGGATTTTCTAAATATCATTTTAGCCGGATTTTTCAAGCTATGTTACATGAGCCATTAGCTCATTATGTGAATCGAATTCGAATGGAAAAGGCATTGTTTCTTCTAGCACATCGAAAAGATAAAAATATGACAAATATCGCATATGAACTTGGTCTTTCGGATTCCGCTGTATTTTCTAGGACATTTAAGAATTATTATGGAGTCAGTCCAAGTGAATACCGGAATGAATATAGCAAGAATTGCAAAGCTTCTTTTTTATTGTCTGAGTACAATAAGAGTACAGCAAAGAAAGAACGGGTAAGAAATCCATTTCCTGTTACTGGACAGATTACGATAGAAAACCTGAAAGAGAAGCAGGTTGCTTATGTGAGACATACAGGCACTTATAAGACATTGGCAAAAGAGTATGTGCGTTTGATACAGACCTTATTTACGCATGCTGAGAAACAGCACCTTATTGTTGAGAAAAAGAACTGGGTCCTTGCAATGTATCACGATAATCCAGAATTCGGAATAGAGAGCCAGTTTCGTACCAGTCTGTGTTTGACGGTACCAGATGGAATAAAGGTAAATGAAAACGGAATTCTAGGATGTATGATATTAGAAGGTGGTCTGTATGCGGTCGGACATTTTCGTATTCAGAAGGAACAGTACGGTGATGCATGGAATTATATGTATCAGGAGTGGATTACGGGCAGTGGGTATGTACCAAGAGATTACAATCCATTTGAAGTGTATCGAAACGTCCCTTCGGCCGATGAGAGTTTTATTCATGAGGTGGACATCTATGTTCCCATTGAGCCCTTTCATTTCTAATATGCTGCAAATCATTTTAGAGGTGAGCATATGGAAGAAATCAAGATTCAAGGAGCACGAATCCATAATCTTAAAAATATCAATATTACGATTCCCAAGCGACAACTGGTAGTCATTACAGGTATCAGTGGGTCCGGAAAATCCAGTCTTGCTTTTGATATTTTATTTGAAGAAGGTAAAAACCAGTATTTACGGTCGATTGGCATATTAGCTGGACTTGATAACGAAGATCGGTTCGATACGATAGAAGGAATTGGTCCAACAGTGGCTGTACGTCAGAATACCATAAGACAGAGCAATCCTCGTTCTACAGTAGGATCAAAGACCGGTATATTAAGTCAGCTGGCTCTTATTTTTGCCAGTGATGGAAAAGCATTGGATGGGAATGGAGAACATCTTTCTCCGAGTTCATTTCTCTATACAACAGCCGATGGTATGTGCATTTGTTGCCAGGGAAGAGGTTCTTATTATGATGTCAATCTGGAACAGTTAATCGTAGATAAAACAACAACACTATCAAACGTTTATGAGAGTCTTAGGGTAACGCCTGGCTTTATACAGATATTAAAGAAGAAATACGGTATGTATTTTATGACCCCATTTTGGCAGCTTCCAGAAGATATTAGGGACGAAGTGGTTTATGGAACCTATGACAACGGTAAACAGAGCTATTGCTTGGAGCGGATACTTAAGAATGCTTTTGAAAAGGGCGAGGATACTGAGAAGATATATATGAAGACCGACTGTCCGGATTGTCATGGGGAGCGGGTCAGTTTTGATGCAAGAAAAATCTCTCTTTATGGAAAGCGGATTGGTGAACTAGGGCAAATGACACTAGCAGCTCTTCTTGAATTTCTGGATGGAATACCCTGTGATGAAATATCCCAATTTAGTAAGAATGTAATAAAAAATGTTAGGCTGAAATTAAAACATCTGATTCAGTTTCGTTTGGGGCATTTATCGCTTTACCGTGAGATGCCTTCCTTAAGCGGCGGGGAAGTACAGCGTGTCTTTCTACATCTCCATCTAGAATCAAGACTGGATTCACTGATCTATGTCTTTGACGAACCAATGGCAGGACTACACCCGGCAGAGAAGCAACATATGGTTAAAGCGGTAAAGGAATTAAGGGACATTGGTAATACAGTCATTGTAGTAGAACATGACAAAGAGATGATTCGTCAAGCTGATCATATTATAGAAATTGGTCCTAAGGCTGGCGTAGATGGGGGAATCGTAGTCTACCAAGGTGATTATAAAGAATATGAGAAAGCGGATACTCTGCTTAGCCGGTATCTTTTCGGTAAATGTTCGATACCAGAACGGACAATCAGAAAGCATATCTTTGATAAAGAAGACTGCCTTACTCTAGAACATGTTACTACTCATTATTTGAAGGATTTAACCGTATCATTCCCACTTCATGCTATGGTTGGGATTGCCGGAATATCCGGGAGTGGTAAAAGTTCTCTAATCGAAGAGACTTTATTGAAACGTCTTTCTAGTGTATGCAATATTAATAAAGCAATTGCAAGCAATTTTAATAAAGCAATTGTAAGCAATTTTGGGAAAGTTATTACAACTAATTTTGAAGATGAAACTGATAGAAAATATGGTCATGCAAATGATATAACAGGTGTAGAACGGATAAACGGTTTTATCAAGATATCACAAGATCCGATTGGAAGAAGTACCAGTTCTACACCTGCATCTTATATTGGAATCTGGGATAAGGTTAGGGAGCTTTTTGCTAATCAGCCAGAAGCAAAAAGTAGGAATATGAGTGCAGGACATTTCTCGTTTCATTCAAGAGGAGCATGCCCAGATTGTGGCGGTAGTGGCTATGAGAAGATTTTTCTAACAGTTGATTTTTCTGTTGATAAGCAATGCAAGAAGTGTCATGGTAAACGGTATCAAGAAGAAAGTCTTATTGTGGAGTATAAAGGGAAAACCATTACTGATGTTTTAGAAATGAGTATTACAGATGCATGTTCTTTCTTTAAAGATCAGAACAGTATCCTAAAGCCACTACGTATTTTAGAACAAATAGGTATGGGATACTTAACACTCGGCCAGTCTACTTCAACTTTAAGTGGCGGTGAGGCACAGAGAGTGAAGCTTGCTAAAGAATTGGGTCAGCACCGTGGAAACAATATGCTCTATGTACTGGATGAACCAACAACAGGACTTAGTTTGTATGATACAGCTTTGTTGCTCAAACTAATAAATCAACTGGTTACCAGTGGAAATTCAGTGATTGTTATCGAACACAATATAGAGGTACTAAAGAACTGTGATTATATTATAGAACTTGGTCCAGAAGGTGGAGAAATGGGTGGTGATATCATTGCGAAAGGAACACCAGAGCAACTAAAAAGCCATCCAAATTCAAAGACAGGGGGATATCTTAAATGACCTTAAAAACCCAGATGGAAAAGATAATAAATAATAGCTACAACAATATTGGAGGCTTAATAGTACTAAAAAAAGGGAAAACACTATATGAAAACTACTATAATGAATGTACTGATTATAGTACTTTCCATGTTTTTTCCGTAACAAAAAGTATTGTTTCCATTTTAATTGGTATTGCTATAGACAAAGGTTATATCAAAAGTATCAACCAAAAAGTATTGGATTTTTTCCCTTATTATGTAGTTAAAAAAGGAGAAAAAACGATTCAGAATGTTACACTTAAAGATTTATTGACAATGACAGCCCCATATAAATATAAGTCGGAACCCTATGCAGAATATTTTTCAAGTGATAACTGGGTTAATAGTGCGCTGGATTTATTAGGTGGAAAGGGAAAGATAGGAGAATTTCGATACACTCCAATAATAGGACCAGATATATTTTCAGGGTTACTTGTAAAAGCGACTGGACAATCTGTACTTGATTTTGCAACAGAAAATTTATTCTTACCTTTGGACATTCATGTTCCAAGTAATATATTATTTCATAATAAAGAAGAACAACTTGCCTGGTATAATGAGAAAAATGTTAAAGGCTGGGTTGCTGATAGAACTGGCATAAACACAGCTGGTTGGGGACTTTCGCTTACGACTAAGGATTTGGCAAAGATAGGTCAGCTATATCTAGACAAAGGAATGTGGAAGGGAAGACAAATGCTACCGGCATGGTGGATAGAAGAGAGTACAAAGGAACAAAGTAGATGTAATCAGTATAAGCTGTCGTATGGTTATCTGTGGTGGATTATTAATGAGAAAGAACGAATTTATGCTGCTATGGGAGATGGGGGAAATGTGATTTATGTCAATGATAGGAAAGGAATCGTAATTGCAATTGCTTCTCTTTATGTCCCTCATGCGAAAGATATAATAAAACTGATTACAGAGTATATTGAACCAGTGTTTACGGATTTTGAATAGTGAATTTTATTAAATAAAAATTTGTTGGAAAGTAAAAAAGAACAAATTTAAATCTGTAGCAAAAAACTAAAAATGTTTGATAGTTGCCCTGATAGTTTAGTAAGAAGTATGCGACTTTTATGATTAATGGTTTTGGTGTTGGTAAATTATGTTTATTTGTTTTATATAATGTGATATTATGATATTAATCATATACATGAATGAGAATGCCATTACTTATAAATTACAAGTTAGGTATAGGAGATACCATGAACGGATTTCTTTTGTTAATACCATTTTTAATGATTAGATTCGGACTTTTAAGTTTATTAAACAAGGAAGGGGTAAAACGTGCAGCTTTCTTTGCTCCTCTTCTTGGAAAAGAAAAAGTAGCCTACTGGTTTTATCAGATTTCAAACATTCTGTTTTTTGTCTATCTAATCTTCCTTAAGATTACGATTGGCTCGTATTGGTTTTATGCAGGATTCGTAACATTCGGAATAGGAGTGTTGCTGTGTATTGCTTCCGTACTAAATTTTGCAAAACCAGCAGAAAATGGAATCAACCTTAACGGTTTATACCGATTCTCACGTAACCCAATGTATTTAGCATATTTTATTTATTTTTTAAGTTGTGTAATGCTTACTCAATCGTTAGTATTACTTGCAATTCTAATGGTTTTTCAAATATCAGCACATTGGATTATCCTGTCTGAAGAAAGATGGTGCATAAAGAAATTTGGGGGAGAATATACAAATTATATGCATGAAGTAAGACGCTATATTTAAGAATTCATCAGTGCAAATATCATTTGTTTCAAGTGAATTTGATATGAAATAAATTCACTTGGATTAGTTAAGACAAAAACGTTGGATGTATAAATACGAGTCATAGTGCATTCAATCATATGTTTTATAGTTTAAATTTTAACATGGATTCAAGAATTATAACAATAAACAATTAAGTACAACCAATGTTTATATGTAAAGGAATTTTTATAGGGGTGAATTAATGATTACAAAAGATAACATCAAACATTATCGGGGATTGGCTATAGATGAAGGGGAAGATTATTTGTATATCCCACCTAATATGTTACTGCGTCCTTACATATCGCATTACTGCATTTCTTTTCCAACACCCCAAACCATGTCAAGCAAATATACTGTTTTACCATCAGCAAACTCAGTAATAGGTGTATTTGTGAAAGGTGGACAAGTAAACTGCATATATAATGGTACAAATTCACAAGTATCGATTGTTGGTGATTTCGCTAATAAAAATGATTTACTCCTACTCATAAAATTCCGAGCAGGTGGATTTTACCCATTTTACAGTTTCAATCAAGATGAATTGGTTGATTTTTCAATAGATTTAAGTAACATTGATAAAACACTTGCAAGCGACATAGAAAACGGGTTAATTGAATCAAAACAAATTGATGCTTTGATCACAACACTGGACAATATTTTTTTGAATCGATTAAAAAATAACAATATTATTATTACTAACGCAGTAAATAGATTAATTACGTGTAACGGAAAATTAACCACGAAGGAGCTTAGCACAGAATTATATTATTGTGAAAAGCATATAAGACGCTTATTTTTGCAGTGTATCGGTGTTTCAACAAAAAAATTTTCACGAATAGTTCGTATTAATAATGCGGTACAATTGTTAAAGGATAATCCTACAAATTTTTTACGTACGATTGATAATGCAGGATATTATGATCAAGCACATTTTATCCGAGATTTTAAAGATATTTTCAGTGTAACACCAAGCGAATTTACTAAGAATATGTCCATTTTTTACATTGCCGAATCTATTTAATTGGAGATATGGGATCAATCCAACAATATTAAATCAAGAATAAGAAAGATGAAAAGCTCGGATTAAAAGCGAGCTTTTCATCTTTTCTATTGTTCGTATGCTAGTACAAGATTATTTTGTATAAAACTTTCTACAAAATATCCCAAATCATTATATTTTAACTGTTCTGTATTGACATAAAGTGACTTTTATTCCATAATATGTATTGTAAACTTACAGAGGAGGATTATGAAAAATGAGTGCAACAAAAAAGTGTAAACATTGTAAAACAGAAATTGACAAGAAGGCAAAGGTATGTCCACATTGCCTAAGAAAACAGGGTGGGGTATTAAAATTTATTATTATTGCATTTGTATTTATCGGTGTAATTGGTGCTCTAGCAAGCAGAGAAGATGAGCCAAAGCTCGTATCAAATACAAATAATTCTGGTGAGCAGAGTACAACAGATACAGATAATTCTACAACAGATAAATCGACAACAGATACAGAAACTAAAGAAGAAGAGAAGACAACATTTAATCTTGGTGAAACTGCTCAATTAAAGGATTTCCTTGTTACCTTTAATGGTGTTACAATTACAGAAGGTGGAGATTTTAATAAACCATCTGAGGGTAATGTATATGCTCTATGTGAATTTACTATAGAAAATAATTCAGATAGCGATATAGTGGTAAGTTCCATGATTAGTTTCGAAGCATATGTTGATGATTTTTCTATTAGCCAGAGTATTTCAGGTCTATTAGATAAAGGTGATAAAAATCAATTAGATGGTAGCGTTGCTGCTGGTAAAAAAATGAATGGTGTCATAGCTTATGAAGTACCAAAGGATTGGAAGGAATTAGAGATAAGCTATACTCCAGATTTCTGGGGCAAAGAAATTACATTTATAGCTACTAATAATTAAGTAAATACGATAAAAAAATTACCCTTATAATTACTAGGGTAATTTTTTTATTATCGTATCACTTAGTTTTGATTTTTTCGTGTAATGTGCATAGCAATTGGTTTACATATATGTAATTTCTACTTTTAGTCATAATTATCAGTTACCAATTACATACATTGGAATGCTTTGGCATTGATAAAAAGCCATGGTATAATTAGCAATATTGAAACACAAACAAAGTAAAAAAATTATTAGACCACGACATAAAATTTATACAATATATATTATTATAAGATTAACAGCAAATATGGTATAAATTAAAATTAAGATTAATATTAAAATGTCTCAAAATATCAAAAAATAAATACTCTATTATGTTAGGATGAAGGTAGGAAAAATGTATAGTGGTAACAACGTAATAGATAGTGTAAAAGATAAAATCCGGCAGGAACTAGACAGTGTAAATTGCAATAAAGTTGCATTATACAGTAGTTATTCGGTCAAACAGATTAATCGAATTTTCTCTATGCAGACTGACATGAATCTGGGTGAATATATCAGATATAAAAAATTGGCGCAAGCTTTGTGGGATTTGAGATATACAGAGATGAGTATAATTCAAATAGCACAAAATAATGGATTTGAAACTCAGGAAAGTTTCACCAGAGCATTCAAAGCTACATTCAATATTACTCCATTTAAATTCCGCGAGTTTCGTAAGTTAGAAAGCAGTGAAATTGATAAAGCACTTAATGAAGTAATAGAGGAAACATCTCACGAAAATGCAAGAAGTCGAAAACAGGAACTACCACAACCAAGCGTGAATTTAATTTATAAACCACAAAGCATTTGGTATAGCCTGAAAAGAAACATCGATGATTTATTTCCGCATGATTTTTATATTAGATGTCAAAAAGAAGGTTTAATTGAGAAGGTTAAACAAGTTAGTAATGTAATGCATCTTGCGGGGGCATATTTAACGCATATCCATAAGGGTCAGAAATTTACATCACTAACTCTGGGATTCGAACATGAATTATTAAATAATATGCCACATTTTGATGGGTTTGAAGAAACAATCTGTCCTGCTACAAACTATCTCAGGGTTAATGTACCGCCATATTTGAACTATGAATTGGGTGGTCATGTAATGGCGGCTTGGGATGTTTTATCTAATTTTGATTATTCAAAATTACACTTAAAAAGAGAGTTAGATAATGCACCAATTTTTGAATTGGACTCCGTAGATTTCGGCTATACTTTATATTTTCCTGTTACATTAATATAATTTGGAGGATATAGAATGGAAATAAAATTAATTCCTGCTTACTTAAAACTTGAAGATTATATACAAGAAGAACACCAGAACCAGGAGACTTGGGAAAAATTAATGGTGGAACCATATTGGAATCTTTTATCACAATGGGCACCTTTTCCGGTAGACTATATGAAACCTTTATGCCTTCTTGAGAAAGAAGAAGCGAAGCAACAGTTAGAAATATTAAAACAGGTAGATTGGGATAAGGTTATGTCAACATTCAACATGATAAGTGATACTTTGCCAAAAGATGATGAAGATGATATGTATGTGGCTATTTATCCATCAAATACAAATATGCCGGAAGGAATTTATGGAACAGGGGTCTGGGGAAATATAATATTAAATATAAATGCACTGAATTGTGACTTTGGAAAATGGATTCCTTATGTATTTGCACACGAATATCATCATACAGTTTGGGGAAATCATTGGTATAACTTACATAATGGAGAAGGCCTTCATGGTTGGTTTGTTGAAAGTATTTTAATTGAAGGTCTGGCTGATGCATTTGCAGAAAGCATTTTTGGAGATATGGAACCATCTTGGCATTTTGGAGTAGGAAGTGGAGAAGAAGAGAAAATTTGGAACATATACAATCGTGTTGCAACACTTAGTTTTCTACCAGAAGAAACGGGTAAATATATGTTTGGATGCGAAGAATTAGGTATACCGAAAAATGCCGGATATTATTTTGGTATAAAAATAGTTAGGGAATACATTATAAAAAATGGCATTAATAGTATGAAAGAACTATTGGAAACACCATTAGAAGTGATATATCAATCTTCATTATGATTTTATTCGGCAGAAAAAATCATAATTAGTTTCTTATTATACCTTATACTTAACTTGTGCTACGGATAAATGCATACTTACTTAGAAAGGAGTTATTACCTTGTGGACTGGATAAAAAGAATGGATAAAATACTTAACTATATTGAGTGTAATTTAACAGATTCCATTGATCTTAATGAAATTGCAAAGATTGCATGCTGCTCAAATTATAATTTCCAGAGAATATTTTCATTCTGTATGGATATTCCCCTAGCGGAGTATATCAGAAACAGAAAAATGAGTGTAGCAGCATGGGAGCTACGTGAATCTGATATAAGTATACTAGATATTGCGGTTAAGTATGGGTATAGCTCGCAAGAGGCTTTTTCAAGAGCTTTTATAAAATTTCACGGAATAACTCCTAAACAGGCTAGAAATACTCAGGCTAGGCTTAATATTTATCCGAAAGCAACATTAATGTATATGGAGGAAAATAAGTCTATGAATAATCATGTATCAAGTTATTATTTAGAAAGAAAACCCACAGGAGAACTTTTTAAGAACAAGGCACCTAGTCCAATAACTCTTAATTTTCCTGTATCTATGTGGTCGTACATGGAATATTTAGGTCATAATACAAATACGTTGCAAACATATACACTGGTATCTACTTTATGTGGGGATGCCTATAATTCAGGATTGACTCTTACGGAAGATAGTGGTATCTTAACAGCTATGGATACCTTCGGTTATTCATGTAAGATATATTCTACTAGACAAGGTGATCTTAATTACTTACCAGAAATGGATTTAAAAGAACGCATCTTGAATGAAATTGTCGTAAATGGAAGACCAGTTATTGCGATAAATGTTGTTGATTGCTGTTTTGGAGGGGTTATTGTAGGGTATGAAGAGTCAGGAGAATGCTTGTTAAATTGGGGTTATTTTCCGTTCGATTATTCGGATGATCCTAAGCCTATGATAACTGAATGTAGAGAGTGGTACAAAAAAACACAAAAGGTTATATTTGTTGATGAGCGTTCAAATGAACCAATTGACTTAAAGCAGGTATATATTACAAGCTTTAAAAAGGCAACAGAATATCTAGAAAAGAAAGCAAGTCTTAAGACAGATACGTTTTATTCAGAATGGAGAACTAGGTTATTAGAAAACGAAACGGTAATCAGCAATGATTATTCTCTAATTGATCCAATGTGGTGTGATTTTGCCGAGAAAAGATTTTATGCTGGGCAGTTTATGTTGCAGTTAAAAACGTTTTTTCCAGAGTTTGAAACTATGTTAAATGAGCTATGGACTATATTCGCACGCAATATTAATAACTTAATGTACCAGTATATTGCTAAAGTTGATTTAGCCCCTGGTGCGGATTGTGAGACCATAAATATGACAAAATTAAACGATATAGGAATAAGAGAAGAAATGTGTGAAATTATAGATAGTGTTGAGAAAGAAGAACGAAAAGCAATTGGAATTATGAAGGAAATCTATAGTCATATGATGTAGATGATAATGGTTAAATGATGTAAATATAGGGCAAGCGTCGGAACTAAAACTTTATAGAGCAGAGAAAAAAGATCTAGATGCAATTATAAATCTAAGCCAAGAAATTTTCGATGATAATTATGATGATGCAAAAAGTATGGTAACCAAAACTTTTGAAGCAAACAATAGAATGCAATATATAGCTTTATTAAAGGATAAACTTATAGGAATGGGTTCTGTTAGTATCGAAAATGATGAGGCATCTATATTTGGTTTTGGAGTAAAACCAGATCATCAAGGAAAAGGTTTTGGAAGAGAACTGTTAAATTTACTATTAGTAGATTTGAAAGAAAAAGGGTGTAGCAATATAACCATTGAAGTTGATAGCACAAATGAAAATGCTTTCAACCTATATAAAAAGTGCGGATTTGAAGTAGAAACTTCTTTTAACTATTATAGAAAAAGCATTAATTAAGTTTATCACATAAATCGTTTGCTCAAACTTAATTATAAAAATCTTTGAGATAGATATATCAATTCTAAGGTGATAAAATGGTTCTCAGAACGAAACATGAAGGAGAACACATATGGAGAAAATGTCTAGCTTCTTTACAGAACGCGTTGTGGGGTATGATGAACATATGCTTAAAAATGTTTATGGATGCAAAGAAGGATATATCGAAATGTCAAAGCTTATTCCACCATCCTGTAATTTTCTACTTGACCTTGGATGTGGAACCGGTCTTGAGCTTGATGAAATATTGAAACGAATGCCTAATCTTGATGTTACAGGGATTGATTTAACACAAGCTATGCTCGATAAATTAAAACTCAAACACCCAGATAAATCCATGCGTCTTATTTGTGGTAGTTATTTTGATGTACCTTTTGATGAAGGTAAGTATGAATGTGCAATATCTTTTCAGACAATGCATCATTTTTCACATGAATTAAAATTAGGACTTTATAAAAAAATTCATCAGGCATTGACACCTAAGGGCATGTATATTGAATGCGATTACATGGTTGAAGAACAGGAAGAAGAAGATTTTTACTTTGCAGAAAATACTCGTATTCGAAAAGAACTAAATATCCCAACTAATGAATTTTATCATTACGATACACCATGCACCATAACAAATCAGATAGGTTTACTTAAAAATGCTGGATTTAGTAATGTTAAAAAAGTATTTCGATTAGAGAACACCACTATATTGGTTGCTTATAGATAATTAACGAAAGGATAATATATGTTATATCATGTTTCAAATATACATGGGTTAAATACATTGGAGCCAAAAGTATCAACACATGGTAAAGCTTATGTTTATGCTCTAGAAGATAGTGTTACCGGCCTATTGTTTGGGGTTAGACAGGATGATTTAATATAAAAAGTACATAAATCTGAAATGTAATTGCACAAGGATGAATTTATAAAAGCTTATACTATAAAATCGCTAATCTTAGGTTTAAGATTAGCGATTTTTACATTGCTATCTTGAGAGTTGTCAATCGAATGGTAAGTTCATAGTAAGAATCAGTTTTTTCTTACTAAAAATAGTATGGGCTAATAAGTTAACGGTGAAATATTAATAAGAATAGACAAGTTATCAAATGACATAATATATTTCACATGCTTTGTGATGTGAAATAGAAATAATTATGTAAATTAGTTGTAATTGTAAAAAACTGTTGACGGGCACTTCATTACAGGTTAAAATATAAAAAAATGAATTTACAAATATTGTAAATCATTAACATAACACTTCTACAACATAATAATAAATTTTTACCAGTTTACTTCTTTGGATTAAATGCAAATTATTTACTAAAGCTGTTCCGGAAGTCTTTAAAAAATATAACTTAAACTCATTGGAACTAACGAATAATTCATTTGTTTTAAAATTTAGGGGAGCGTAGTTTAATAGGAAGGGGGAGAGTGGTAAAGTCTTTAAAACAATCTAGTTTGTGATTTTTTTATCAATGTTTTTATAACTTTTTGGGTAATAAATCACATTTTTTATGAAATATCAAATAAATTCTAATCTCTCCTATTGTAAATATAACTGTTGTATTATTAAAACCTTATAAATTAATCTTTTTAGTTTGATATGATAATTTAGGGGTAAAACTTTTAGAAACCAAAATTTAGGTTTCAAATTGCATATTAGAGAGGAGTAATACTATGTCAAATTCAATTCTATTAAAAAATCCTATTATGAGAAACAAAATGAAAGCATCTTTAAATAATCCTGTTGGTGATCTTATTGAAGAAATCAAGGAACAAGATCTTGGTGTTGAAGCAGGTGGAACAGCTACGCTTATAACAACTATATCACCAGTAATACCTACTCCATTTGCAAAATGTGGTGTTGTTTACACTGTTTCAGCTGAATGTAATGGTGGTAAATCTTGTAATTAATGTAACATAGCAATAATACCTTGAAAATAATTATATATTTTTCAAGCTAATGATTAAGTATAGTGCATAGCTGTTGTGTATACATGTATACTTTGTTATGCACTATATATAAAGAAAATATCATGGGGGAGTAGCTTTTATGATTGAATATAATTATACATTTGACGATGTTGTTGATTTTTGGATGACCTTTTTTCCGGAAATAGAACACAAGTATGAATTAGAGGAGCTGCTTAAAAAATCATCAGGAAGCACTTTTCACGATTTAGAGAAGAATTATTTTAATATAAACGAAATTGATTTAGATAAAATGTTTCAGGTTTTATATACAAAGGAATACATTCATTCACCACTAGAAGAGATTTTTATTGAAGCAGAAAATAAATATAGATGGATTTATTTTTTTAAACCGGTTATAGGATATTATTCGTTAGATTTATACAAGCATCTTATGGAGATTGAAATTATACAAGATAAGGAAGTATTTTTTAAAGAGACTATATTAAATATAATAAATGCGTTATTTACATTAACTTATAAAGTACTAGTTCTAGAGACGAATGTTGCCAGAATGGATGGTAAGTTAAAGGGAGAGACATCTGTTGAAAAAGCTAGCTATTTTTCGAAAGTGTTATTAAAAGATAATAATTATTTAAAGAATTTATATGAAGAATATTTTGAACTAACTCGGTTAATGAAGTTGAAAGTAAAAAACATTTGTAATTTTATCATGGAAATTATTGATAATACAAAAAATGAATACAATCAATTGATAGTTCATTTTAGCAATGGAGAAGAACTTGGTAAATTAGTCACTATGGTTATGGGTGAAGGTGATACACATAATAATGGTAGATCAGTAGTTAAATTAGTATTTAGTTCGGGCTTAAAGTTAATTTATAAACCAAGGGCATTACAGATTGAAAGTGGATACTATAATTTTATTGATTGGATTAATAATCAGACAATACATAATTTTATGCCATTAAAAGCACCTAAAGTTCATTTTATTAATGATGCAGGGTGGATGGAATTTATTGAACACAAAGAATGTTCAGAATCGGATGACATAAAATATTTTTATAATAGAATAGGACAAATACTATGTTTGTTGTACTTATTTAATGGTAAAGATTTTCATTATGAAAATCTAATTGCATATGGAGAACAGCCAGTATTAATTGATTTAGAAACCTTATTTCATGCAGAGATGGTTACTGTAAATTTGGACAATGCAAATTCTGTTATGCAAGCATCACAGACGATTTACAATTCTGTAAAAGGGATTGCATTATTACCAACACAAATTGTTAATAAAAAAAATAGTAAGATATTAGAAGTAGGCGGACTAAGTAATAAAGAAAAGCAATCTGCACCATTTAAAAGTGCATTTATAAAGGATTTTGATAATGCTGATATTCAAATCGTAACAGATTATAATTTTATAGAAAGCAAAAGTAACAATCCAATTCTAGATGGGAAAGCAATGGATTCAGCACAATATCTAAAAGAAATTAAAGCTGGATTTTCATATACCTATAATTGGATTAACGATAACAAGAACCAATTTAAGAGTAAATTAGAATGGTTTTTTCATGGATGCGTGGGTAGGCTTGTGTATAGACCTACAAACTTATATTCTCAATTACTTAGTACAAGTTACCATCCAGATGTATTGAGAAACACACTAGATAGAAAGATTTATCTACATAGAATTGGGCTAATTACTGATATGGAACAACATGAAATATCAGAATCAGAACTTACTCAAATGTTAAATGGTGACGTGCCTTATTTTCTAGCTTTTTATGATGGAGATTCCATTCTAGATGGTAAAAGTCAAGTGGTTATGCCTTTACCTGGCCGTTCTGCAAAAAGTAGTATCAATCAAAAATTAGATATGCTTAGTTTGAATGATCTAAATCGACAATTATCAATTATTAATTACAGCTTTTCTTATGATGCTAAGAGTAGTGAAAAATGTGAAACGAAAGTATCTTTTCAAAAGTTAGAAAATGAAGATAATCAAAAAGATAGTCAAAATTATACTAAGCTTATTGATGCAGCTAAAATGATTGGAGATTTTGTATTATCCACAAGCATAACTGGAAACTTAGATGGCAAAGTTGATAGAACTTGGATAGGTCCAATGGAAATCATAAAAGATTATACTGAAATTACTTGTGTGGGAAATGATTTATATTCTGGAAATAGTGGTATAGCTTTATTTTTAGCTTCTTTGGGTGCTATTACAGGGGAT
>JARBTX010000146.1 GCA_029239975.1 Anaerocolumna sp. | reverse complement strand
TTAGAATATGCAACCGATAAAATAACAAGCATGAGAGATGAAGTTCTTGCTGAGTGGCGAGCACAGGGTGATAGTCAATTTTTATTTGGTTACGTTTTTGTTGATGGTGAAACTGGTCAAGGAATGCCAAGTATAAGAAATCGAATTTTTCGAAATGAATTGCCGCTTGCTCTAGAAGCAATACGTTATGGTGATGATCCCTTCTTTGAAGAACATCCTGAACTAAACGATGCACAAATATGGATTTATTTTGATTCAAAAATTCCTCATTATAATAGTTTTGAAAACTGGGGTACTCTAAAAGATTATGAGTAAAAGTTTGCAGCATTTATTCCCCACAAGCAGTGTTATTCTGTTACTTTAATTACACATCTCACCTTTGTTCCATCCTCAGAAGCATAGACATAGGCAGTTCCTTTTTGTAAGGCTGTAATTTCACCATTTGAGTTAACTGAGACTATATTTGAATTACTAGTTGTCCAAACTGGTAAGTTTCCTGATGAAACAGTTGCTGTTAATTTTTTTTGTTCCCCTTTTTTCAGAGATAACTCGGTGGAACTTAAAGTAATATCAGGTTTTGTTACAGTAATTTCACAGGTTTTTGAAACACCATCTACTGTAGCTGTAATGATTGCAGTACCATTTTTTATAGCTGTAACAGTACCTGTTTCATCTACAATTGCAACACTTTTTTTATTTGATTTCCAGGTTGGATTTACTTTAGAAGATACGGTTGCATTTAATTTTACCGTTTGATTACGATAGAGTTTGACTTTTGTTTTGTCTAACTTTACCGTAGGAGACTTGACAGTTATGATACAAGTTGCAGTAGTACCATCAGCTTTTACTGTGATGGTTGTTTTACCTGGTTTTATGCCAGTTACTGTACCGTTTTCATCGATAGTTGCTATACTGCTTTTACTACTTTTCCAAGTAACAATAGAGCCATTTGATGTAGTGGCAGATAATTTGAGTGTTTCATCCCGTTCAATGGATGCACTTGTTTTATTAATTACTACTTTTGTTTTGTTTACAGTTATCTGACAAGAGGCCTCTGCGTTTTTTACTTTCGCAGTAATAATTGCTCTTCCTGCTTTTTTTGCTGTTACTGTTCCATAGGTATTCACAGATGCAATTTTAGAATCGCTGCTTTTCCAAGTTACTTGTTTACCATTTGTTGAAACAGCAATTAAATTAATTTCATCGCCAATATTTGCAACGGCATCATACCTTGAAAGAATAACAAAAGCAATAGAATCTGTTGGAAAGGCCGAAACGGTTTGACTTGGTATTGATAGAAGTATTAAAGAAATAGATAATAAAATAGATAAAAAGAATTTACTTATACGTGACATAATATCCTCCATATTAGAATGTGAGGAAATAAATGCTTGTTAAATTTTACAAACTTTTATTTAGTTTATCATAGAGACCAAAATATGTAAATAGATTTTTGACGGTTATTATCTTAGTTGAAAAAGTTTATATAAACTCACAAAATTGGTAGGATGAACTTCTTATAAACAATCAACCAAGTTAACACTTTAACCTATTGAACTTTAATGTATTAATATATTAATTTGATACAAAATTATATTGACAAAGTATATTTTGTCACATATAATTATCCCATAATATAGCAGACCGGACGATGTAGTCAGAAAAATAATTTTTTTTGACTGCATTTTTTTATTATTTTGTCTCGTCTGAAAGAGTTTAGGAGGAGATTTATGAAAAAATTCAGTAAACAAATAGCATTAATGCTTGCAGTTCTTTTAATGCTATCATTAACTGCTTGTGGTAGCAAATCCAAAGACACCACAACAAATTCACAAGGTGATACCACGAATGAAACCACAGAAAGTACTACAGATACAGCGAGTGGGAATTTTTTAAATGTACATTTTGATGTTGAAGTTGCATCTATGGATCCACAGATAGCAACAGATGGTACATCTTTTGAAGTATTAGCAGCTATAACAGAAGGTTTATACTCAGTAGATGCGAATGGTACTCCAATTTTAGCGATGGCTGAATCTGTTGATAAAAGTACAGATGGTTTAACTTATACTTTTAAACTTAGAGATGCGAAGTGGTCAAATGGCACAGCAGTTACTGCAAATGATTTTATATTTGCTTGGAGACGTTTAGTTGATCCAACAGTTGCAAGTGAATATGCTTTTATCGCAGAAATTGCTGGAATTAAGAATGCAGCAGCTATTACTGCAGGTGAAATGGCAGCAGATCAATTAGGAGTTAGTGCACCAGATGAAAAAACTTTAGTAGTTGAGTTAGATGTGCCAGTTCCTTATTTTGAATCTTTAATGGCATTTCCTTCTTTCTTACCAGTAAATGAAGCTTTCTTTACTGCAGCAGGTGATACATATGGTACATCTCCAGAAACTATTTTAAGTAATGGTCCATTTATGATTACTTCTTACCAACCAGCTGCAACAACAATTTCCTTAGCAAAAAGTCCTACTTATTGGGATGTTGCTAAAGTTGCATTAGATGGTATTAATTATCAAGTTATTAAAGATTCACAACAAGCTATGCTATCTTATCAAAATGGTGACTTAGATGTAGCAACACTTTCTGGTGAACAAGTGGAACAATTCCAAGCAGATCCTGAATTCCATAACATTATGGCAGGTTACTTATGGTATGTTTCACCAAATCAAAAAGTAGCTGGTCTTGAAAATGTAAATCTTCGTAAAGCCTTAGCTTTAGCTTATGATAAAACAGCAATTGCAACTAATATCTTAAAAGATGGTTCTATTGTAGCAGATTTTGCAGTACCAACTCATTTAGCTACAGGTCCTGACGGTAAGGATTTCCGTGAAACAACAGGTACATATTTGTCAACGGATAAAGCAAAAGCGTTAGAATATTGGAATACAGCGAAAGCTGAATTAGGTGTAACTGAATTAAAATATACTATGATTGTAGAAGATACAGAATCTGCAATTAATGTAGCACAATTTATTCAATCTGAAATCCAAACAACATTACCAGGTATCACAATTGAGATTCAATCTATGCCTAAGAAGAATCGTGTTGAGAGATTACAAGCTGGTGATTTTGAACTTGGTTTAACTCGTTGGGGTCCTGACTATGCAGATCCAATGACTTACTTAGATATGTGGGTAACAGGAAGTCCTAACAATTACGGTTTCTGGTCAAATGCAGAATATGATGCAATTATCGAATCTGCGAAAAAAGGAGAGTTAGCTCTTGATATTACAGCAAGATGGGAAGCTCTTAAAAAAGCAGAAACTATCGTAATGGATGAAGCAGTTATTTTACCTGTATATCAAAAAGGTGATGCTGTCATGATGAAAGCTGGAGTTTCCGGTATTGAATTCCACTCCGTTGGTATTAATAGAATTTATAAAAACACAATAAAAAAATAATAAAATAAAAACGCCTGAAAGCAAGAGCGAAAAAATTTCATAGGCAAGAAATGACGCTGTCAAGCGGGTAAGTTATGACAGCGTCATTTGTGCGTATGGCAAGGAGAGTGGATTTGTGAAAAAGTATATTATCAAGAGAATTATAATTTCTGTGATAACATTATTAGTAATATTACTAATTTTATTTTTAATGCTAGAGTTGATGCCTGGTTCCCCATTTAATGACGAAAAATTAACAGAATCACAAAAAGCATTAATCAATGCAAAATATGGGCTGGATAAGTCAATCGGAATTCGATTTATTCATTACATAAAAGCAATGCTTTCAGGAGATTTTGGGGTTTCCTATACAATATCTAAAAATACACCGATAACTTCATTACTTGAAACAAGATTACCGATTTCTCTTCGTATTGGTGGTCAAGCAATTTTAATTGGAACAATAATCGGATTAATTTTAGGTATTGTAGCTGCGATAAAACATAACACTATTTATGATACCATCACAACCGTAATTTCAGTTTTAGGTGTAAGTCTTCCATCTTATGTATTTGCTATGACACTAATCTATACGATGGGATTTAAATTAAAATGGTTTCCACTATTATATCAAGTTGATGCGCCATTCTACTCATCAGTAATGCCAACCGTTTCCTTATGTATGTTTACGGTTGCAACCGTAGCCAGATTCACGCGTACTGAAATGCTTGAAGTATTAGGTTCTGATTATATGTTACTTGCAGATAGTAAAGGAATAAATAGCTTCCATCTAATATTTAAACATGCGCTTCGTAATGCGTTAATTCCAATTATCACTGTTTTGGCACCTTTAGTAGTGGGTTTAATGACAGGAAGTTTAGTAATTGAAAAATTATTTTCGATTCCTGGTATTGGAAGTTTACTAGTAACTGCAATTCAATCGAATGATTACAATGTAGTTATAGCGTTAACCTTTATCTATAGTTTAATGTATATCGGAATCATGTTAGTGGTTGATATTCTATACGGAATTATTGATCCTCGCATTCGTTTAGCAAAGGGGGATGGAAATGAGTAATAATACAGAAATTAAGTTTTTACCAGACGATTTTAATTTTATTGGTAAGGATAAATTGCAAGTAAATGATGAAACCTTTGCAGGACAGTCCTATTGGAAGGATATCATTTCAAGGTTTACTAAGAATAAAGGATCCATCGTGGGTGTTGTATTTATTTTATTTATTATCATAATGGCAGTTATTGGACCAAGTATGACTGGACATACTTATGACTCACAGATTATTCAACATCAAAATCTTGCTCCAAGAGTTCCAGGTTTAGAGAAAATAGGGATTTTTAATGGCTCAGAAGAAATGAGTACTTCTACAGGAATTGTTAATGTAAATAAATATGTATCTGATGATCCAACCATTACTACTGGTTTAGAAAAAATCTATTATTGGTTTGGTACTGATGTACTTGGAAGAGATATCTTTACAAGAACCTGGGTTGGAACCAGAATTTCGCTATATATTGCTTTGATTGCTGTTCTAGTTGATATGTGTTTTGGAATGGTTTATGGTCTTATCTCCGGATACTTTGGCGGAAGAGTTGATATGGTTATGCAAAGATTTGCAGAAATATTAAATGGTATACCAACATTAGTTATTGTAACTCTTTTAATACTAGTATTTAAACCAGGTCTTTTAACCATAACATTAGCTTTGGCATTTACTGGGTGGATAGGTATGAGCAGAATTGCTAGGGCACAGGTTTTAAAGCTAAAAGAGCAAGAATTTATTTTAGCTTCAAAAACTCTAGGTGCAAAGGATTTATTTATTATATTTAAAGAAATATTACCTAATATTTTTGGTCAATTAATAGTAATGTCAATGTTTTCAATTCCAAATGCAATCTTTACGGAAGCATTTTTAGCATTTATCGGTTTGGGTGTACCGCAGCCGTTAGCATCACTTGGGTCTTTGATTAGTGATGCCTTTAAATCATTTACAACTCACCCATATATGATTGTGTTCCCTGTTGTTGTTTTAGCTATCATTATGTTGAGTTTTAACATGATGGCGGATGGACTTAGAGATGCATTTGATCCTAAGATGAAAGAAATGTAGATGAAGTGTGAAAATTTTGAATTTTTACACTGCGAATTTAATTCACTTTGCAAATTAGTGTTAACACTAGGATTCGCAGTGTATAGCAGAATGGAGAAATATAATGGAAAAAGAAAAAATCTTAGCAATCAAGGATTTATCTATATCATTTCATACATCAGCAGGTGTGGTTAATGTTATTCGCGGCATGAATCTTTCTCTTTATAAAGGTGAAACCCTTGCAATTGTTGGTGAAAGTGGTAGTGGTAAATCGGTTACAGTAAAAGCAATTATGGGTATACTTAGTAATAATGGAAAAATTAATGACGGCGAGATACACTTTACATATCAAAAAGATGGTGAAATAATAAATCAAGATTTATTAAAATTATCAAAAAAAGAAAAAAGAAAACAAATTAGTGGGAAGAGAATCGCTATGGTATTCCAAGATCCTATGACAAGTTTAAATCCAACTATGACTATTGGTGCACAAATCATGGAAGGAATGATTTATCATTATAAAACTCCGAAAAAGGAAGCTTATCAAAAAGCGATTAATCTTCTTGAGTTAGTTGGTATTACAGATCCAGAAAAACGTATGAAAAATTATCCACATCAATTGTCCGGTGGCATGAGACAAAGAGTTGTAATCGCTACTGCACTTGCATGTGATCCAGATCTTTTAATCTGTGATGAACCAACAACCGCCCTTGATGTTACCATTCAAGCTAAAATTCTTGAATTGATTAAAGATATACAAAAAAAGATGGGGATATCGGTTATTTATATTACTCATGATTTAGGTGTAGTAGCAAAAGTAGCTGACTATGTAGCAGTCATGTATGCTGGTAAAGTAGTAGAAAAAGGTACCACAGATGAAATATTTTATGAACCAAGACATCCTTACACATGGGGATTGTTATCTGCTATGCCAGATCTTAATAGTAATGATGACAAACTTTATACTATCCCAGGTAGCCCACCAAATCTCTTACATCAGGTAAATGGTGATTCATTTGCGCCACGTAATGCATTTGCAATGAACATCGATTTAAGAGAAGAACCACCAATGTTTAAAATAACGGATACACATTATGCCGCTACTTGGTTATTACATGAAAATGCACCTAAGGTAGAAATGCCAAGTGAATTGAGAAATCGAATCGAGTATATGTTAAAGGAGGAGAAATAAAATGGAACAACGAAAGCCCCTTTTAACAGTGAATAACTTAAAGCAGTATTTTAGAATTAATAGAAAGTTTACAGTAAAAGCTGTAGATGGTGTTACATTTGAGATTTTTCCTGGTGAGACTTATGGTTTAGTAGGCGAATCTGGTAGCGGAAAATCAACCATTGGTCGTTCCATTATCCGATTATATGAGCCAACCTCTGGTGAAGTAATCTTTGATGGAACCAATATTTCTGGAAAGTTATCGGTGAAAGAGACACAGCACCTTCGTACAAAGATGCAAATGATATTTCAAGATCCTATGGCGTGTCTAAACCCTAGAAAAAAAGTTATTGATATTATTGCACAAGGCTTAGATATTCATCATTTATATCACTCAAAGGAAGAAAGAACGAAAAAAGTATATGAAATTTTAGATATGGTTGGATTATCCCATGAGCATGCCAATCGGTATCCACATCAATTTTCCGGTGGACAAAGACAACGTATTGGTATTGCTAGAGCACTTATTATGAATCCTGATCTCATCATTGCAGATGAAGCAATTAGTGCATTGGATGTTTCCATACAAGCGCAGGTAGTAAATCTAATGAAGGATATTCAAAAGAAAACAAATACAGCATATCTTTTTATTGCCCATGATCTGTCTATGGTAAAATATATATCAGACCGAATTGGAGTACTTCATTTAGGACATTTAGTTGAAACAGGAACGAAGGATGAGATATTTAATAATCCAATTCATCCATACACAAAATCCCTGCTTTCAGCAATCCCGCAACCAAATCCAAATGCAGAAAAGAAACGTATCGCAGTGTCCTATGAGTATTCAACTTCTGGAATTGATTACACAAAAGGTGTTCATCAACATATTGATGGCTTACATTATGTATTAGCAACCAAAGAAGAACTTGAAAACTGGACGAAATAAATTAGAAAGGGGCTGTCGCACTAAATGTGCGGCGCCCTTTTTACATTAGTGATGTTTATCACATATTAGATTACAAAAATAGCGTGTGACTATCAATCCAAC
>JARBTX010000048.1 GCA_029239975.1 Anaerocolumna sp. | reverse complement strand
GATTCAATCCAAAATGACTTCCATCTAACTCAAGGTTGGATTTTGTAAATTAAATCATTAAATCATACGCATCAATAGTCATATTCATAAGCCTCTTATCTCATTATTTAAAGTATATCATAATGTTTTTTACATGCTTTTTCCATATGTCATATTCATATTATTTATCGGCAGTACCGTGATTTATAGATAATTATAAAATAAAAAAACGATTAGTAAATTCTAATCGTTTTATAATGATGACTCCAAGGGGATTTGAACCCCTGTTACCGCCGTGAAAGGGCGGTGTCTTAACCGCTTGACCATGGAGCCATGTATTAAGTTAGTTGCTGTAACAATGTAATATTAATAATAAAATTCAATATTATAATGTGTTATTTAAATCAGTTTTATGCTTTCAGTAATGTTCGTTGTTTCGACATTTTGTGAGCACTAACGACCCAGCGAAGACTATTCTACCATGTGCATAATGATATGTCAACAACTTTTTAAAACTTTTTTTATTTTTTTTATTTTTCAAAATTTATCGTTTACATCTTTATTTTATGTTGGACTAGTTTATATTTTTATATTACAAATATAAGATAATTTTATAGTACATCTCCAAAATATGAAACTATATAGAATATCATCATATTATGTTGTAAATAGAATTATATTGTCGAAAGGATGATGATTATGACTTTAACTAAATATGTTGATGCACTACCGATTCCCCCTGTCCTCAAACCCAAGAGTACAAATAACGGTATACCATTTTATAAAGTTCGGATGAAAGAAGTAAAACAAAAAGTACATCGTGATCTTCCACCAACAACAGTATGGGGTTACGAAGGTATGTATCCTGGACCTACCATCGTTGTGAATAAAAATCAAAAGGTAAGGGTGAAATGGGAAAATCATTTACCTGTGTCCCACCACTTATTGCCAGTGGATACAACAGTCCATGGAGCTGGACCTAATGTTCCTGCGGTAAGAACTGTAGTTCACTTACATGGTGCAAATGTAGAATCTGATAGTGATGGTTATCCAGAAGATTGGTTTACCAACAATTATAAAATTGTATCTCCTACTTTTAAAAGAAAAGTTTACGAATATGAAAACAAACAGCAAGCAACCACTTTATGGTATCATGATCATGCTATAGGTACCACTAGGTTAAACGTATATGCTGGTTTAGCTGGTTTTTACATTATACATGACAAAAAAGAGAAGAAACTGAATCTACCACGTGGAAAATATGACATTCCATTAATCATTCAAGATAAAACATTTCTTGATAATGGTGATTTATTTTATCCTTCAGGGCCAGCTAATCCATCACCAATACTACCGAATCCGTCCATTGTACCTGGCTTTTTTGGAGAGAACATTTTAGTAAATGGTAAAGTTTGGCCATATTTAGAGGTTGAACCAAGAAAATATCGTTTTCGCTTATTAAATGGTTCAAATAGTCGGTTTTATAATATGAAGTTAGAATCAGAAGATGAAACTTCTCTCCCATCCATGGTGCAAATTGGAACAGATGGTGGGTTACTTGAAAAACCAGTTCAATTAAGTCAATTAATATTAGCACCAGCTGAACGAGCAGAAATCATTATTGATTTTTCAGAACTAGTTGGTAAAAATATAAGATTAACAAATAGTCAACCACCAGTTGATGCAGAAACAACCGGTCAGATTATGCAATTTAGGGTTATACAACCATTATGTGAACCAGATACTAGTAATGTTCCTACTTTTTTAAAACCATTTTACCCGTTGCCGATTAATGGTGCTGTAAAAGAAAGAAATATGTTTTTTAGAGTATCACAAGATATTTACGGCAGACCGCATTTTATGTTAAATGGCTTAATGTGGGATGATAAAGTAACCGAACAGCCATTATTAAATAGTATTGAAATCTGGAATCTAATAAATTCTGGTTTTGGTGTCCATCCAATCCACATTCATTTAGTTCAGTTTCAAATATTAAGCCGACAACCTTTTGATGTCAATTTATATAATACTACAAACGAATTGAAATTCACTGGGCCACCAACTCCACCTGATCCAAATGAGATAGGATGGAAAGACACTGTTAGAGCTATTCCTGGATTTGTAACAAAGATTATTATGCAATTTGAACATTATGCAGGTGCTTATGTCTGGCATTGTCACATTCTTGAACATGAAGATTATGACATGATGCGTCCAATGCAAGTTATAAAAAATTTCTATATAAATAAATTAGCTTATACTTCCAATAAACATCACGATAAGAAACCTAAAGCGAAAGAAAATACTAATATATCAACAAATAAATATGAGATAGAGCATCAAGATGACTTAGAGCATGTAGATGATTTAGAGAATATAGATGATTTAGAAAATTTAGATGATTTAGAAAATTTAGATGATGAAAAGATTTTAGATGATAAAATGAATATTGATGATAAAAAGAATATAGATGGTTTAGAGCATATAGACGATGTAAAGCATATGGATGAACAACAAACTATGAATATCAATGAAGTGATTACTGATAGTACCAATGAAACTCAGAATATAGTAGAGAATAACTTAAATCTTGTATATGATGTAACCATGAGTTTTAACCTTGTAGAGGCCTACAATAATGACATTAGTTGAATTCATGTTTTATAATTTTACAGTTATGATAGTTAATTTATAAGGAACTGGATAAAACGCCAGTTCCTTATCACTTTCATCATTCATATCGCCAGTTCTTTATCATGTTCATTATTCATTCATAGAATTTACCCAGTTTTCAATAGTACTATCTAATTTAGTTTTTAACGCTTCTTTTTGTTTGAAGTATTGATTTAGTTCTTCATAATTTAAATCTGATTGAAGCATTAACTCATCAATTAATTTAATTTCATTTTCTAACCGATCTATTATTTCTTCTAAAGGTAATTGAATGATTTTACTACTTTTACTTTTTGTTTCATTCGTATTTATTTTCCCTTTTTTTATTTTTACTACTTCTTCTTTCCATTCTGGTATACGCAATTTATCAATTTCAGAGCGATAAAAATCATAATTGCCAGAATAATTTACAAATGTATGATTCTCAATAGCAATAATTCTTTCGCTCATCTTGTTAATAAAATAGCGATCATGAGAGATAAAGAAAATGGTTCCTTTAAAGTCTTTTAATGCACTTTCTATTGTTTCAATGGAGTAAGTATCTAGGTGATTTGTAGGTTCATCCAATATCAAAAGATTGATATCTTGATATAATAACAATGCAAGCTTTAGCCTTATTCTTTCACCACCAGATAGATGTTTTACTTTTTTATATACATTACTTCCATAAAACATAAATTTCGATAAATATTCCCGCGCTTTTCCTTCTAGGATAGATATGTCCTCTCTAAAGCAGTCTAGAATTGTTAAGTCCTCATTTTTAAACGTTATTTTCTGCGGTAAGTAGGCTGTTTGCACACTTGCTCCTAACTTTACTTCACCTGCATCTGGAAGTATTTCTCCAAACAGCATTTTTAGGAATGTGGTTTTTCCACAACCATTTGGACCTATTAATGCAACTCTTTCACCGTATGTGATTAATACATCTGCATTGTTAAATAACTGTTTATTTTCATAATGCTTTTTAAGTCCGATTGCCTTTATTGTTTCCTTACCAGAACGTTCATGTATATTTAGTTGTAGCTTCATATTTTGTTTTTCTAATTTGGGTTTTTCAATTCGGTCTAATTTATCTAATTTAATTTGCATACTAGCTGCTCTTTGAAAAAACTTGTTATTATCAGCTTTTGTTGCCCAATCTCTTAATTCCTTAATGGTTTTTTCCATAGAATTTATCTTTTTCTGTTGTTCTTTAAAATGATCTAATTGAATTCTTATATTCTCTTCTTTTTGGTTCTGAAAAGTAGAATAGTTTCCTTTATAGGTATAAGCCTCTTTATCTTCAATTTCAATTATTTTATTCACGACATGATCTAAAAAATATCTGTCATGAGAAACGACTAGAACAATACCTTTGTAGTTTCTTAAGAAACCTTCTAACCATTCAACTGACTCCATATCCAAATGATTGGTTGGTTCATCTAATAATAAAATATCAGGATTATCGATTAATATCTTACCAAGAATTACTGTCGTTTTTTCTCCACCACTTAATAAATCAAACTCTTTATTTAAAAATTGGTTATCTAATTTTAAACCAGTACAGATCTTACTCATCTTTTCTTTTATTTCGTATCCACCTTTTATTTCGAATAACTGAACCAATTGGCTGTATTTTGTTAGCACTTTGTCTAATGCACTACCCTCAAGTTCTTGCATCTCATCTTCTAACCGATGCATTTCATGTTCTATTTCATGGATGTCTGTAAAAGCTAAATTTAAAACATCGACTACTTTTAAATTTTCATGATACATTGGTATTTGCTCAAGGTATGCTATGGTAGCATCTTTCGGAGTATTAATGATACCTTCATCATATCCTGGACTTGATGTCTGGGGGTAACCAGGCCAATAATTCATAGGTTCTACACCTGCTATTAATTTAAGAATAGTGCTTTTTCCACTGCCATTTTCACCGACGATACCTACTTTTTCACCAGAATATACCGCAAAGGTTACATTTTGCAGTATTAGTGTTGCATCCATATATTTTTTAATACCATTTACTGTAATTTCAAACATTTTATTCCCTACTTTCTATATTTTTCGTTAGCTATTTATAGAAAAGCTCCTAATTCTTTCACAAAAAAAGATTATAAGAAGTTGAATTCTTATAATCTAAACTTAATTGATTTAATCTGTTTTAAAACATAATAAAAAAATATATGATGAACTATATTCGCATATATTCCAGATTATATAAGACTTAGTAAAGAAAGATACCTTCTAATTGCTTATTCTATAATGAGCATAATAAGAAAACTTAATTTTAATAAGCTCGATATAAAATACATATTAAATTTTTAATATTAGCAATTTATAGGTGTCATTACTTTCTTCCTCCATAATATTATGATAAATGCAGATATATTTTGTAAATAGATTTATAACTGTTATAATAACATTACCATAGGAATATCCATATACCAACCTTAAACTTATTTCTGAACTATCTTTAAGAATTAGTGTTTTAGTAGTCTTCTTATTCTTAAATGTGACAATTTTATATATTATATAAAAAAATAAAACAATTTATTATTGACATCAGCATTAAAACGTTGTATAATAATTTTTGTCTTCAGTAACTACGGGGTGTGGCTCAGTTTGGCTAGAGTGCTTGATTTGGGATCAAGAGGTCGCAGGTTCGAATCCTGTCACCCCGATATTTTAAAAGCTAGAACTTAGTTTAAGTTCTAGCTTTTTTTGTATGATGATTTATCAGTTAGATTAATAATTATCTTGTAGATATAATAATTTTATATGTAGAAGTAATAATTCATCTTGTCTTCTTCCAATTTTCTCTTGAAAGAACCATGTTCAAAGAATCAATCATTTCTCCTTCAAATTCTAAATCATCTTTATCAATGCTCTCTAAAATAAATCCAACTTTTTCATAAACATGATGTGCTCTTTTATTAAATGCATAAACTCCTAACGTAATTTGCTTTAAATCCGTATATGTAAATATGTAATCAAGGATGAGATTCATTGTTTCTGACCCAAAACCCTTATCTCTTCCTTTCGCTCCAATTAATATCCTAAAATTCATACTATGCTTTTCTTCATCATATTCATTTATTACCACTTCTCCCACGGTAATCTGTGATTTTATGTCCACAATGGCAAGATCTAAGCGATTTTCTTGTATATTTCTTGTTTTATACCATTGAATCACAAAGTCTGTATCAAAACTTTCAGAACTTCCAGTAAACTTCATTACTTCAGGATCATTTATACATTCTAGCATAGTATCGATATCTTCATCTATAAATGGTCTTAATATTACTTTTTCTCCGTGTAATGTTGGTTTTGTTATTAGATTAATCATTTATTTACCTCGCATATGTAATTATAAAAAGTATTCTATCACCTATGGTTTATATCATGTAGTTCTACTTGTAATACCCAACCCATAACAATTCACCTGCTCAATCATGTGACCAATATTTCCTTCACCTGCAAATCGATCTAATGCAAAGAAGTTTTCTGTTATGTCTAGCCATACAAGTGGATGTGCCTCTTCTTTTAAGGTAATGTCATCATCTAGAATTCCAGCATATACTTCCACATAACAATCTTGGTTGTAATATGTAAAATCCATCATATGATGAAGTTTTATATCTTGTTTCGTAATTCCAGTTTCTTCTTCTAACTCTCTATAAGCTGCAACGAACCCATCTTCTCCAGATTCAATTTTACCACCCACTAAATTGTAAAGCCCTTTATATGGATCTTTGGTTCGTTTACAAAATAGTAGGTTTGTTTTTGTTTTATCATATATAATGATACAATTATATCCTTGCATAGTTTCTCCTACTTATATCCTTCGTTCTTATATCATTAGTACTTTATTAAATCATTTTTACTCATTATTTGATTTTTACTCATTATATCATTGTACTTATTTATAACATTCTTACTTATTATATCATTTTTACTAATTATATCAGTGTACTTTATACCATTTTTACTCATTATTTCATTTTTACTAATTATATCATTGTACTTATTTATATCATTTTTGCATATTATATCATTGTACTTATTTATATCATTTTTACTTATTATATCAAAAATATAATTGATAAAAATATAATTGATTTCATATTATTTCAACAAACTATAATATATTAATCCTTACATTCTACTTATCATTAATTCCTTAACAATCTCCGTGCATTTCATTAATTCATCTACTTCTGTATATTCATCACAGCTGTGAACCATATTCATTGCATTTGCTAAAACGATACCACTTATCCCATTCGCCACAAAGGTATTACAATCACTACCACCAAATGTTTTCACAAATTCAGCTTTAACACCAATTCGTTCACAAGCTTCTTGGAAACGTTTTGCTGTCACTTCATTTACATCTGTTTCATATGCAATACAATTGACTGTTTCTTCCCATTCTAGTGACGCACCAAACTCTTCTACACCTGTTTGAAATAAACCTTTAATATCGTGTAGATATTTAATCGCTTTGTCATGATGAAATCCACGAACTTCACCTTCTATTTTACAAATCTCTGGTACAATATTAGTTGCTTCACCACCAGATATAGTACCAATATTAATGGTAGTATCATCATCAACTCTGCCTAGTGGTACTTGATTTATAAGCTTCGCTGCTATAGCAATTGCATGTATTCCTTCTTCTGGTGCAAACCCAGCGTGGGAAGCTTTCCCTTTCACTGTTGCTTTAAATGATAATATAGACGGAGCAGTAAAAGCTGCTCTTCCCACCTTGCCGCTTAAATCTAATACATATGCTTCTTTTGATAAAATATTTGAATAATTAAATGCTTTACTTCCCTTTGTATATGGTTCTTCTGCAATTGTAAATAATACTTCTATGCTTCTATGTGGAATTCCATCTTCCCGTATACTACGAACTGCCTCTAATATGGAAACCAAACCTGCTACATCATCTGCACCAAGAACCGTGTCACCTGCACTTGTTATTCTTCCATCTGCCTTTAAAATAGCTTTCTTTCCTAGTGCTGGTGTAACTGTATCCATATGTGCTGAAAATAGAATAGGAGTACCTGATATTTCACCTTTAAGAAATCCATATAAATTACCACAATTACTACCAAATAATTTACCTGCTTCATCCTCTGTTACATGAAATCCGATATGCAAAAGCTTGTTCTTTAATAAATCTGCAATTTCTCTTTCACCAAATGATGGGGAATCAATTGCCACAAGTTCTGAAAATTCTGATATAATACGCTCTTTTTTTATCATTAAGCCACCATCCTAACTTTGCTTTCATTACAATTCAAATGTTCATTTAAAAATCTACTATAAAATATTATATACGTATTGCTAATTTTCATTTCCATAATAACAAACTACTTATTATAATTTAGAGAAAAAACTATCCTTTATACAACAAGAATTAAGATTTTCATCAATGGAAAACTTGATGCAAACCTTAATTCTGCTGAAATCAAATAAAATACTCAATAGTTTTTTCTGGAGTTTTTCGTGTTTTTACATTATAAATTAACATGGCTTCACGGCCTTGTTTTTTACCTAGAGAATAATAACCTTCATTCATATCATTGATTACTTCCATTTTTACCTTACGATTCATCCTTTTTGGTTGGTCTTCGACTTTAAGAATGCTACTTCCATTTATCGGTATCTCCCAATCATAAGGATCAAACATACCAAGATATTCATCCTCTAGATCGGTAAGTAATATATAATGCTTACAGTTACCTAGCCACACACATAAAATGACTGCTCCACCTTGTTGTAAACATTCATTTATTTTACTATTTTGGCCTAACCATACTCTATCATCTAATAAAATCTCAGTATGAATGGGAAAATTCTTAATTTCACCAAAATGGTTAAACCAATTAGATAAAAATTGCATAGCCATACAAGATGTTCCACTTTTACCATATTCACCGTTATTATCGTAAGCATCCAATGTATAAAGGGAAATCGTTTTTATGATTTCAGGGACAATTTCTTCCCGTTCGAATAGATAACGCATCGCATTTAATAGGGTTGTAGGTCCGCAATCATATTCTGATGCTTGATAGCTTAATTGATTTTTCATGTCACATTTCCTTTCCATTCATCCAAATAGTATACATTATAATACGCGATAATCGATAAAATGATAATTTTCTTCCCATCTATTTACCAGAAGGGTCAAATGCATCCCTAAGAGCATCTCCAATAAAATTAATACTTATTACAAGTAGTATGATTAAAACTCCTGGTGGAATCCATAACCAAGGTTTTGCTGTAAGAATTGAAAGAGACTGAGCTCCATTCAACATATTACCAAGACTTGCCTGTGGCGGTTGAATACCCATTCCTAAGAAACTTAGTGCTGCCTCATCTAGCATGGAGAGTGCAATTACGGAAGTTGCATACACTAATATGGGAGCAATGGTATTAGGAAGTATTTCTGAAAACAAAATATATCGTTTTGGCATTCCAGAAACAATGTCTCCTTGTATAAAATTCGTTTCTCTAATAGATAATACATTACCTCTTACTAATCTTGCCACACCAGGCCAATCTACAAAACCTAAAATTAAAATAATATTGTAAAGCCCAGGCTTAAATATTGCAGCTGAAACTAACACTAATAGTATGTAAGGGAAAGACATGACCATATCCGTAAAACGCATGATCATCATATCTATCCACCCACCAAAAAAACCAGATATTAAGCCTAAGATTACACCTATTACTGTAGATACCGCAGTTGCAGCTAATCCTACGAATAAAGATATTCTTGTTGCGTAAAGAAGTCTACTTAATACATCTCTGCCAACCTGATCTGTTCCCAGTAAAAACGTTGTGTTTGGTGCATCACTAAAACCACCAACTACTTTATTGGGATCATATGGCGCAAGTAGTGGAGCTAAAAGTGCACAAATAAATACCACAGCAAGAAAAACAGCACTAACTACCGCCAATTTGTGTTTTAAAAACCGTTTCCAGGCATTACTTCTCACATTATGCACTTCTTCCGCATCTATTAATTTATGTTTATTCATCTTTATCTCTCCTAAACTTTAATACTTAATAGTTGGATCTACCAGTGCATATAAAATATCAGTTAATAAGTTTGCAACTAGAACAACAATTGCAGACATCAAACATACTCCCATAATAACTGGGTAATCTCGGTTTATGATTGCACTCATGGTCATTAAACCTAACCCTGGCCAACTAAATACTTGCTCAATTATAATAGCACCACCAAATAAAACTGGGATATGCATACCAAATACAGTAATAACTGGGATTAATGCATTACGTAGTGCATGTTTATTAATTACCAAAAATTTTCCAATTCCTTTTGCTTTTGCAGTACGAAGATAATCTTTTTGCAAGATTTCAAGCATAGCACTTCGGATATAACGTATATTGGTTCCTGCCATAGATGTAGCCAAAACGATAACTGGCATAATCATATGTTTGATTACATCCCATACATTCTTCTCCATACCTAAGGTAGACATACCACTCGATGGAAGCCATCCAAGCTTTATGGTAAAGATATAAATTAGAATTAAAGCTAAAAAGAAACCAGGAACACTACTGCCTAAAAAAGAAAGTGTTACGATACTATAATCACCAGGTGTATATTGTTTTACAGCACTGTATATTCCTGCAGGTATTGCTATAAACATACTAACAATTAAGGATGTTGTCATTAATAAAAGCGTAGGTCCTATATAGGTTCCTATCATTTGACTTACAGATTGATAATTTTTAATGGAGTAACCTAAATTTCCTGAGAGAAGTTGCTTTAACCATATTGAGTACTGTATATAAATAGGTTCGTCTAAACCAAGTGCGATTTTCTTAACTTCTAATGCAGCTTCTGATACACGAGCACCTTGAAGCATTTCAAGCGGACTTCCTGCCAGATTCATTATTAAGAAATCTATAATTGTAATTCCTAGTAACACTGGAATTGCAATGAGAATACGTTTCATTATATATTTAAACATCTGTATTCTCCTTTCCCATTAAAAACGTCGTCATAACAGGACAAGCTGCTAAATGAGAACTTCCTTCCATAATAGGCAATAACATAGGCTCTGCCTTTTTACAACTGTCAGTTGCATATGGACATCTGGAATAAAAACGACAGCCGTCATGAGCCTTAGTATTGGAAGGAATCTCTCCTTGTATTATTGTTCTTTTTCTATCTCTTTCTTCTGGATCTGGTATAGGGGCTGCATTGCATAAAGCTTTTGTATAGGGATGAATCGGGTTAGAAAAAAGTTCTTTTGCGTCAGCAATCTCAACGATTTTACCTAAATACATAACAGCAATACGATTACTAATATAGTTTACTGCATCTAAGCCATGCCCAATAAAAAGATAAGTTAGATTTAATTCTTTTTGTAAATTGCGTAGCAAATTTAAAATTTGTGCTTGAATAGAAACATCCAAAGCACTAACTGGTTCATCACATACAATCAATTTTGGCTTTAAGGAAAGAGCTCTCGCAATACCAATCCTTTGTCTTTGTCCACCAGAAAATTCATGTGGATATCGATCCATACTATTCTTTGGTAACCCTACCATATCAAGTAAACGCTCTACTTCCCTTTTTACAGTTTGTCTTGTACATATTCCATGATACAGCATTGGATAGGACAATATATCATAAATTCGTTTTCTCGGATTTAACGATGAATATGGGTCTTGAAAAACCATTTGAATTTCAGTACGAATTTTTTTCATTTGTTTATTGGATATTGTATTTAGTACTTGACCATCATATATTATTTGTCCATCCGTTGGTTTTTCTAAAGATACGATTTGACGACCTAAAGTTGATTTTCCACAACCCGATTCACCTACCAACCCAAGTGTCTCCCCTTGATGTATGGTTAAATCTACACCATCAATAGCATATACATTACCAATGGTATGAGTTATAATCCCATCACGAATTGGATAATACTTTTTTAACCCTTTTACTTCTATAAGGGGGATTTTTTCATTATACATTATTCTGTTCCTCCTGTGTGTGGGAATCATTTGCATAATGCCTATCTATATTATATAAAGCATTTTCATCAAATACTTCTTGGTTCACTTCTTTTATTTCTTCTTTTTTTAAATCTTCTTTTTTTATTTCTTCATTTATATCTTCTTCACTTCTGAAACATCGTTTATAATGACCTGTTTCCGTTTCAATTAATTTCTGTTCCATACTACAATCTTCTATAGCATAAGGACAACGATTTGCAAAACGGCATCCAACCATATCACCATAATACTCTGGCACTGTTCCTTCTATGGATGCTAACTCTCGATTTTCATCATCACGTATACTAGGTATAGATTTTAATAAAGCCTTTGTATATGGATGACTCGGTTTTTTGAATAAATCATAGACTTTTGCTTCTTCTACGATCTGTCCAGCATACATTACCAATACTCGATCAGCCATTTCAGCTACTAATCCCATATCATGAGTAATTAAAATAATTGACATATTAAGTTCATCTTTTAATCGTTTCAACAAATCCATAATCTGAGCTTGGATTGTTACATCTAGAGCAGTAGTAGGTTCATCTGCTATCAAAAGTTTTGGGTTACAGGTAAGCGCCATAGCTATCATAGCCCGTTGTCTCATACCGCCTGATAACGTGTGTGGATACTTTTTCATAATAGAAGAAGGATTGGGCAATCCAACCTTCTCTAAAAGATTTATTGCCCGTTCCTTCGCTGTTTTTTTATCCATATTCAAATGAATTCTCATAGATTCAATCATCTGTGTTCCAATTGTAAAGACAGGGTTTAGACTTGCCATTGAGTCTTGAAAAATCATGGTTAGTTTCGAACCACGAATTTGGTCTATCTCCTTTTCTGATTTACTAAGTAAATCTTCTCCGTCAAACTCAACGTTTCCACCTAATACTTTACCATTACGACCTAGTAGACCCATCACTGAGAGTAATGTAACACTTTTTCCAGAACCAGATTCACCTACGATGCAAAGAATTTCACCTGCATTAATATCAAAGCTCACTTTATCAATGCATTTATTTTCGCTTCCATTATTTAAAAAAGCTACTTCTAAATCGTTCACCTTTAATAAAGGTATCATTCTGTCACTTCCCATTCGTAAATATTAATAAAGGAACCATATACATTTGGTGTCGCATTTGTAAGTCGTTTATTTACTACACCCATTGCACTGATTACATAAGCTGAAATCATAGGTACTTCTTGTTGTGCTATGGTATCTATGGTTAAGTATTTATCTCTAATAACATTAACATCGCTAGTTGTCTGTGTTTCAGATAATGCTGCTGTCACATTCTCATTTACGAAACCAGTCCAACCACCTTCAGACAATAACCAATTTACATCTGGATAAGGATCAACAGGTGCATAAGTATATTGAACTGCTAATAAATCAAACTCTTTACTACCTGCTTTTGTCATTAATGTAGATAAGTCTACAGTATTAATTTGAACCTTTATACCAATTTCTAACAATTTTGCAGCGATAAAATCTGCAGCCTGTGTAAATGTTGTATCTCCACTATTAACATAGAAGTTTAATACTTTGGATGAATCCCATCCATCCGCTTCTGCTGCTTTCACTAATTCCTTTGCTTTTTCTGGATCATAAGCAGTAGGTGTTAAACTAGAATCATAGAATGGACTTGCACTGGATAAAAATCCATCTACTACTTCGCCTTTTCCATTTAAAAATCCACTTACTAAAGTATTACGATCAATTCCGTAAAGGATAGCTTGACGAATACGAGCATCTGTAACGCTTGTTGTATTAAAGAAGATGGATTGATTTGTAACAGGAGAACCATAATTAACAGTAACATTTTGGAGTGCTTCCACACTAGCATAATCTTCTTGTAGGATGTTACCCGTTGTTTGTTGAACAAAATCTATTTCACCAGATTGTAAACTAGTTAGTAATTGTGCTGGAGTTAAAATCTTAATATTTAATTTCTTAACTTTTGGTTCACCTTTAAAGTACTTATCATTGGCTACATAAGAAACATAATGTTGTAAATCATGTGCTGTTATTTGATAAGGACCACTTACAACAGTAGGTTTATTAAACCATTCGTATGCTGCTAAATTCTCATCTGGTATATCTTTAATAATATGTTTTGGAAGGGTTAATATATATCGACCATAGGTATTTTGGAATGTAGTAAGTGCCATCTGGTACTTGGTAGTAAATTCTACTGTTTTTTCATCAATTGCTTTTACACCAGAGATTTCTGTTGCTCCTTCTGCCACAAATCCATCATCACCAATACCTTCAAACGCATAAAGAGCCATACTTGCATTAGCAAGCTTAGGACTAGCAAGTTTTAATACGGTATAAACAACGTCATCTGCTGTAATAGGCTGACCATCGGACCAAGTTGCTTTCGGATCAATATTTACAGTAAAATGAATGTTATCTTCTGTTGTGATAGAAGATGCTAACATTCCTTCAAATTCAAGGTTACTATTTAATTCAACTAATGGTAAAAACTCCAAAGAAGTAGCATACTTTAAAACTTCTGTCGCATCCATTAATAATGGATTTACACTTCCTAAAGTATCTGTCATACCAATGTTAACTATTTTTTCGTCTGATTTTACACTTTCACCACCTGTTTCTTTGGATCCACATGCTGTCAAAGATACAGTTAGTATCAGAGTTAGTAGTAATGCTAATATTTTATTGACTTTTGATTGTTTCATATAATCATCCTTTCTTTTAATAATATTCATTAGACAATTGCGAAACTATATAGTTTATCAAATTGCTTATACAATATAAACGAATTCTCTTGCTTCGGTGGCCCGAAAGGGCAAGATTTAACTATAAAGTGTATATATTTCATAAGGACATCTTTAATGATTCGCAATTACCTAAATAGTAATTATAGTTCCATCAATGCATCTCGTATAATTCCTATATGTTTAGTATGCAATAGTTTCATATAATGTTACATCGAAAAAATACTTTTGTCAATCACTTCATAAAATATTGTTCTAATATATGTATCATATTTTAATAGTTGAGTAATGCATTAATATATAATTATAATATAATATTCGATATAATACCATGTATTATCTTTTACATGCAATGCCAAAATTTAAAAGTTAATGCATTGAAATGTAAGAAAAAAAATAAGTGCATTGACTATAATTACTCAATGCACTTCCTTTTATTATGAAATTATGACTGTTACTATATTATATAACAAATTTTCAGGTACCGCAAAAAGTTCGGTAAGAACAGTTTATCTTTTCGGGAAGTTTAGCATATTCCGCTTGTTCTAATGAATGTGAATATGGATTTGACAAAACAGTAAGAAGTCGTTCCATAAGGCTATAGTCTGCTTGTTTTACTGCTGCATCTAAGGCTTCTTCTACACGATGGTTTCGTGGGATAATAGCTGGATTAGATTTAAGCATTAAGTTTTTGATATCTTCTTTTGTTTTTTGCTGTTTTGTAATTCTGGCTTGCCATTTTTCATGCCATTTCGTATATTCTAGTGATTCAAAAAGTGGAGAATCTGTATATTTATCAAATGATAAAGCTAAAAAAGTGTTGGTATAATCATCTTTATAGGTATACATAATAGTAAGGAGCTCTTCAATAAGAGCTTGATCAAAAGTATCTTCATCAAATATTCCAAGTTTTGCTCTCATACCTTGTAACCATTTTTTATGATATAATTCATTAAACTTATTTGTTGCATCTTCGGCTATTTCAATAGCCGTATCTTGATCATCATGTAATAGTGGTACGAGCGTTTCTGCAAAACGATCAAGGTTCCATTTTGCAATAGGTGGTTGATTTCCATAAGCATAACGCCCTCTTGTATCAATGGAACTAAATACTGTTTTAGGGTCATACGTATCCATAAATGCACAAGGTCCATAATCGATTGTTTCACCACTTATACTCATATTATCTGTATTCATTACACCATGTATAAAACCAACCAATTGCCATTTTGCAATCAACTCTGCTTGTCTTTCTATTACTTCATTTAAAAAGGTTAAGTAGGGATATGTTGTCTTAATACAACTTGGGTAATGACGATTGATTGTATAATCAGAAAGGCTTTTAAGAATTTCTATTGAACCTAATCGTGCTGCATACTGAAATGTTGCAACACGAATATGACTTGCTGCAACTCTAGTTAGTATAGCACCCGGTAGTTCAATTTCTCTATATACTGGCTCACCTGTTGTAACTACAGCTAGACTTCTAGTAGTTGGAATACCAAGTGCATACATTGCCTCACTTATAATGTATTCCCTAAGCATCGGTCCTAATGCAGCTCTTCCATCTCCACCACGAGAATATGGAGTTCTACCTGATCCTTTTAACTGAATATCCATCCGTTTTCCATCTGGTGTTATCTGCTCACCAAGTAAAATTGCACGTCCATCACCTAACATATTAAAATAACCAAATTGGTGACCTGCATATGCTTGCGCAATTGGTTTTGAATTCTCTATCAGTTTATTACCTGCAAATACTGGAATTCCTTCATCACGCTCTAGTTCCTTGCTGTTTAACCCTACATCTTTTGCAAGAGAATGATTTAAAATCACAAGTATCGGTGAACGAACTGGAGTTGGATTAATAACTGAAAACAATTTATTTGGAAGTTTTGCATAGCTATTATCTAAATTCCATCCAGCCGCATTTAAAACACTCATTTCCGCCATATAAATTCTCCATTCTGCCGGATCAACGCGAATCCCAGCCTCAGTATTAACTTTTTATTTATTAATTATATTGTCTACTTCTAAACCTTTCTTATACTAATAAGAATTAGCCTAGATATGAAAGATTTCTCTATTTCCGAGTTTTTAAACAAATGATTAAGTGTAAATAGTTGAATTTTAGTTTGTACATGAGTTTTGAAACTCAATAATAAATTAAATTAGTAATTTATTTTTAATTTAAAAGGACTGTTATAAAATAGCTTCAAATACTTTACATAGGATTAAGTGTATTTTAACATACCTAATCTATTAAAAGTAAGTGGTTCTATTTTATAACAGTCTCTTAAAAATTTTATGCTAATCCTTCATTAGTTAATAAATCAATTAGAACTGCTTTTCCTGCTTTTATCCTTTTAGCTCTAAATTGAAACATTCCTACAGTAAGGATAGTAAATAAAACAAATACAATTGATAAAATAATAACAGCATGCGTAATACTCTGTCCACCAGATATAGTACTTCTAAATGCTTCTACCGTATAGCTAAATGGTAAATATTTATGAATTTTTGCAACAAACTCACCAGATAATTCCATTGGATAAGTACCTGCTGCACCTGCTAATTGAACAACCATAAATATTAACATAATAAAGCTGCCGACTTTACCAAGCCAAACATTAAAGAAATACATTACAGCCATAAATGCAAACGATGCCAAGCAAGCAAGTAGAATTGTTTTATTCAGATCATATGGGTGAAAACCATTTATATGGTAAAGCATAAAAACCATAACCAATGCTTGCACAATAGCTACTGGAAAAATCACAGATGCCTTGCTAAACCACCAGGATAATCCTGATTTCAATTCTCCTTCATACTCTGTTAATGGATACATAATACAAAGTGCTATACAAGCCACCCACAAGGCCACTGACATCATGTAAGGAGCCATTGCATGACCGTTATTTTCTATTGTTGTTAATAATGTCTCACTTGATTCTACAGGTGAAGCAAACATATCAATTGTGTTATCAGTGGAACTGATTTCCTTTAAGTCGGTTGCTCCATCCTTTAATTTGCCACTTAATTCAGTGGTACCATCTGTTAATTCATTAAAACCATTTTTTAAATCTGATGAATTATTATCTAGCGTAATTAATCCAGTCGTAATATCTGATACAGCATTTGTGTATTTTTTAACACTAGATTTTAGACCAGATTCTTTGTTGATACCATTATTTAAATCTATGATTCCTTGATTTAATGTTTTAATACCTGGTATAACAGTTTGATCTAAGGACGTTTGTATCTGATTCATTCCTGAATAAAGTCCATTTATTGCAGTTTTACTTCCTCCAAACACTAATTCTGTGTTCTTTGATAATAAGCTGACTGCACTTTTCATATCATTTAATTTTCCCATACTATTTTGTAACGTTGTAAAGTTATTACCAACAGTTTGTGTTTCGGTTCCGATTGTTGTTAAATCATCTCCAATCGCTTTGGTTGAATTCATGATTGTCTGAAGTGCAGCTTGTTGTGTAGGTGATAAATTCGTTGTACTTAAAGTAGCAATAGCTCCAGCAAGATTTTTTGTATTCACTGCTGCATCTTGTACATTTGTTCCAATATTCTGAAGTGATCCAGAGATAGCTGTACCAGAGTCAGAAACAGAAAATTTAGATAACTCAGTATTAAGTTGATTAATCCCACTACTAAAAGTGTCTAAACCATTTTCTAAGGCTTCAATATCCCCCTTTTTGGGAAGAGTTTCACCAATTGTACTTGACATTGTATTTAAACCATCAAGCAGTTGTTTGCTACCATCTACCAAACGATTTGTTCCATTAGATAATTCATTGATTCCCTGATTTAAAGAATTGTTGTTAGCTTCTAATTCTTTCGATCCATTTGCTAACTTTTCAACACCATCTGTATATTCAACAATTCCATCTGAAATCTTTGTTACTCCTGTTAATAAATCACCAGATCCATCTGCGGCTTCTTGCATCCCATCACCAACTTCAGAGAGATTATCAAACATGTTCTTAGCATAAACTTTGGTGACTTCTGATGATATACTGTCTTTAATTTTAGCTAACGCAGTTTCACTCATCTTACTTGCTATATAGTTTGTTCCAGGATTAGTCGCATACTCTAACTCCATCTTTTTGGGTTCACTATCTAAAAGCGTTGTAGCATTGGCAGAAAAATCTTCCGGAATTGTGATTACCATATAGTACGTTCCATTTAAAAGTCCATGTTTTGCCACTTTCTCATCTACAAAGTTAAATGCAAGGGAATCATTATCTTTTAGATTATTGACTAAATCTTCGCCTATGTTCATGACATCATTTTCATAAGTAACTTCCTTATCCTTATTTACAACTGCAACTGGTAGTCTATCTAACTTACCATATGGGTCCCACATAGATCCAAGAAAAAGTGTGGTGTAAATAGTCGGTATTGCGATAATTGCAATCATTACTACTAGCATAACTTTGTTCTTAAGTAGTCTTTTCCATTCTCTTTTTAACATCCATATCTGTCCTTTCTATCTAGCTATTCCTACTAAAAACTTAATCTCCTGCTTTAATCTCGAATCAAAAAATTTGCTAGCAGAATATACCAATAAAAAAATATATTTGTTTTCCTTTTATTAGTACATACTTCTATTAGTAGATTCGGTATTTATTATTAGAAGATATTCTAATAATAGACAAGGTGTTGTTTTTTTTAGTAGTTTGTATTATACTAAAATAGATATCATGATGCAACCATCAATACTTAATAAAAAATCCATTAAACTAATATCAAGTATTTAATTGTATATTAATCGACATTTTTAATAAATATGTATATTTAGTCTATTGTATAATAACAAATTCGTTATTATTTATCATACAATTATTACAATTTTAAATAGGGGGATACGAAATGACAGAAAAAATAGATCGTAGAATCAGAAAAACAAAAAACCAGCTACGTATTGGGTTGGCTAAGCTGATGCAAAATAAAAGCATCAATGAAATAACTGTAAAAGAGCTTGTAGATGAAGTCGATATTAATCGTTCTACCTTCTACCTACATTACACAGATATCTATAATTTATTTGAAGAAATCGAAAATGACCTACTTAAGGAGATTGTTCAAGTAATAGACACACATCCAATAGGACTAAATCATAATACCTTTTCTTTTATTGAAGACATTTTTTCCATATTACTTGAAAACAAAGATATCTGTCGTGCTTTAATTGGCCCGAATGGAGATATTGCCTTTGTTCATAAGATTGAAATGATAATAGCAGAAAATAGTATGAAGGCATTAGAACCGTTATTTCCAGCTGCAATTGGTGATTTAAAATATTCTTTTTCATTTTGTTTAAGTGGTAGTGTTGGTTTAATTAAAACTTGGTTGTTTGAAAATAATGATGAATCACCAAAACATATGGCCGAACTAACTTATACTATGGTTATTAATGCCATGAATGCATTCTATCATACGAAAGAATTTGGTAATTAGAATTAGCTATAGCATAGAATAAAGATTGGATATAAAAATAGAGTTACAGAATAAAAAGAATCTGGTTATTAGAGTAAGATTTTTAAAATAAAAAGTATTTAACTTTAGACTATAAGTTATTATATAAAATTAATTTAAGCCCATCTTCATAATAAGATGGGTCTAAATTAATTTTACTAAATTTTTTATTCAAACATAGAATAAACTTCATCTGCATGAACTACTTGACTTCTACCAAATGCAAGAACATCTAAACCTATTTTCTTTCTGTCTGCATTAAAGGATGCTGTAGTTTCAATTGGTACGATACAATTATAATTTAAAGAAAATGCATTGCTGCAAGTTTCTAATACACATACATCAGTAGCTGCTCCAACAATAATTAGATTTTTAATGTTTTTATTCTTTAAAATTTCATCTAAATTTGTTTCAAAGAATGCATTCCATCTATGTTTTATTACTAATTCTTCACCTGCCCTTGGAGCTAGTGGTGGAATTATCTCTGCATCATTTGATCCTTTTACAAAATGTTTATGTTCAATAACTTCAAATCTTTCCGCTAACATCTTCCAGTCACTAAAATCTGGTTCGTATTCCGTTTTAACATTAACTACTAACATATCATTTTCATTAAAATAGTCTTTTAATTTTATGATTGGTGTAACAATATCTTCTTGCTTTGTTACATCTACATTTAACATCTTAACTAATGAACCATCTGGTGCACCACCACCGTATTGCATGTCTATTATTAATAACGCTGTTTCCTTTTTATTAAGCATAAAAACCTCCAATATTATAATTTATAACAGTATCATTCTATATTCGATAAACAAGTATGTCAATAACACCAGAAGAAATAAAAGGTGAATAAAAGATAATAATTATCAATACATGTCTAAAGTTGCCACTTAAGGTAAATTCTATAATGTTAGGCTTTTACAGAATAATTCTGCAAAGTTTTTTAATGACTGTGATAAATCATAATTTCCATTTCTTTTCGCCCAATCCGAACTGAACCCACGAAGTACAATAATTAACATACGTGCAGTTTCTTCTGGACTACAAGTAAGAATAAATTGTTTTTTATCCACTCCACGAATAATAATTTGTAATAATGTCTGAAAAATACTTCTATTTTCATCAAGATAGTTATGACTATTGGAATTTAGTGGAGCAACACTGATTAAACGGCAAGTTTCCACTCCATTTTTTGTGGCATAATTACCATATTCAATACAATAGGTGATTAAATTTTCAGGTTCATAATCAATAAATTTAGATACCACATGATTCTTAAAAAAATCATCAATATCAGCAAATAAGACCCAAACAAGATCCCCCTTTTCGGGAAAATAATGATAAAATGTACCTGTGGATATTTCTAATTTATGACAAATTTCTCTCACAGTAAGATTAGCATACCCTTCTTCTGAAATAAGCTCTGTGATTTTTGCAAATAGCTCTTGTCTACGTGCTTTATGTTTTGTTTCAGGATTCATACATATATCTCCTTTTATTAAATCCTAGAAGTTAGGTAATTACGAAATTAGTAATATGGGCATCTATATATATCGTATATACCTAATTCTTAGAAGTTGTTGAAAAACAATCACATTAATCATACCATTTTTTTTTAGAAATGCAAGAAGAGGACGTATTTACGTCCTCTTCAATTAATTATGTCAAAAGTATTAGTTATAACTGTAATTATTATATAAATTCTGATTTACAATTAATTATTTTGTAAATTCGGAAGCACCAGCACCTGCAATACGTCCAAATACAACAGTATCAGTTAAGGCATTACCACCTAAACGGTTAGTTCCATGGATACCTCCTGTTACTTCACCAGCTGCAAAAAGACCAGGAATAACATTACCATTTGTATCGATTACTTGTGCTTTTTCATTGATTTGAACACCACCCATAGTATGGTGAACAGTTGGTACACGTACAGCCGCATAGAAAGGACCATTATTTATACCATTGTTAATTTCATCTGTATCAGTAAATAAAGTACGTCCGAAGGAATCTGTTTGTCCTTCAAGATCTCCACCTTTACAATAACGGTTGTAATCTTCTACTGTAGCAACTAAGTTTTCTGCAGGAACATTCATTAATGTAGCTAGTTCTTCTAAAGTATCTGCTTTTAAAGCACGTCCAGCAGCTACTAAATCTGCTATACTTTCACCAAAATTATTTAATTCATTGCCTTCTGGATAAGTATCGCTATCCATAACAATATACATTTTAGTTTCAGGTTGTGCAAATAAACCAAGTGTCATTTCATCTCGACGTCCACCTTCATTTACGAAACGATTTCCTTCAAGATTAACAAAGATACGGCTTTCAACTGCATGCTCAATATTACCGGAAAGACTTCCTGTATTAGGATCACCTAAAGGTAATAATTGAATGTTACCCATTTGAACAAGATTTGCACCGATTGCTTCTGCCATGATGATTCCATCACCTGTAATACCACTTGTATTAGTACTTGGAATAGTCTCATCAAGTGTAGGCCATTTTTTATTTATTTCATTATATTTAACACGCATTTCAATATTTCTACCAAATCCACCTGTAGCTAATACAACACCATTTGTAGCTTTTGCAATTACTGTATTACCTGTTTTACCTTCACAAGTTACACCTACAACAACTCCATTTTCTACGATTAAATCTTTTGCAGTTGTATTATATACCATTGTGATACCTTCATGTGAATCTACGTATGCTTGATAAGTTTTAAAGAATCCAGTACCTTCTGGTTCAACTGGTTTGTGTGCACGTGGCCACATACCACCTGTTACAGTGAATACACCATCTTTAAATTCCATACCAAGGCTCTTTAACCATTCAACACCTGACCAAGCGTTGTCGATCAATGTATGTACTAATACAGGATCTCCTTCACCATCACCGCCATTAAATGTTTGGTTGTAGTGATTTTCAACACTATCTTTATTAGCAATTGCTGTTTCACTACCTTCATCAACTGCATTTAAAGCACCACCAGATAGAATTGTATTACCACCCATCTTACTTGCCTTTTCAATTACAACTACAGTTTTACCTGCTTGATTCGCTGTTACAGCAGCTGCCATACCAGCACCACCAGCACCAATTACTACAACGTCTGCTGTAAGTTCTTGGTCTTCTTCTACTGCTTCTGTTAATTTAATAGTCATTAATTTTTCGATACCTGCATCACTAAGTCCAGCTTGTTTTAAACAATCTTTCACACCATCAAAGATAGCTGTGCTTGTTAGAGTTGCACCAGATACACCATCTACGCCAAGTCCTTGAGCTGCAATAATGTCTGCTGGTAAAGATTTTGTTGCAGGTTCACCAACGCCTGCTGTTTCTTGGTGGTCAATTTTGATATCTGTAATTTCTGTTTCTGATACAGTAACCGTTACTGTCATTTCGTGCATACCAGTTACAGTTGCAGAATATGTACCTGGTGTATACGCAATTTCACCAGATGGAGCTTCTACAGTTTCAGTTGGAGCCACAGTTGGCTCTGAAGTTGTAGCCGCGTCTTTCTTTCCACATCCTACGAATGATGTAGCTGCAAGCATAGCTACTAAACCAAGAGCTAATACTTTTCTACTAGTTTTTTGTAAAAATTTGTTCTTCATGAACTTCCTCCCTATTATAAACATAGAACACGTTCTAGAACGCGTCTGTTAATTTTATAACATACTTTACATAAAAATGCAAGCAATAAATTACATTTTTAGAAGAAATACTACAGATTTTACTTATTTTACTTAATAATTATTTAACATACTTTATAGCTTATTATACATAACTTCCCATATAAGGTGAATAAATGTATTAAGCTGCTATAATTTGTTACGATACATTTTACAAAGCAGCAACTTTATTTTAATTAATATTTCAAACAATATTTAAAACAGCACTTCAAATAGCATAGCATTTTAAATACCATTTTAAATACCATTTCAAATAATGTTATAAATTACATGTTAAATTTCTTTATAATAAATTGTAATTTTTGTGCTAATTCAGCTAATCCTTCACTGGATTGAGCTACTTCATCCACGGATGCTGTTTGTTCTTTCATGGCAACAGAAATATGCTCTGTAATAGTAGAGTTTTGTTCTGCAATGGCAAAGAGATTTTTAAGTTTACTTAATATTTCTTCTTTCATCTTCTCCATCTCTTCTCCTGAAACATTTAAGTGTTTCACTACAGATTCTGTTTCTTTCATTGCCTCAGCAATCAACATATATTTTTCTTTGCTCTTCATAACCCCATCAGATTGCGTAATTGTGATAGTATTAACATTTTGAATCGTAGTAACTGCTGTCTGTGAATTAATCTTTAATTCCCTAATCGTTTCATCTATATTTTTTGTAGATGCACTTGATTGTTCTGCTAATTTTCTTATTTCTTCAGCAACGACAGAGAAACCTTTACCAGCTTCACCAGCTCTTGCCGCTTCTATTGCTGCATTTAATGCAAGTAAATTAGTTTGTTCAGCAATTGATGCAATAATATTACTTGCCTGTTCAATCTTATTGGAACTATCATTAGTTTTAATAATAATACTATTTATCTCATTAATAGCTTTATTGTTTTCTTCAGTAATGACTAAAAGGTTCTCAATCACAGATAAACCATCATTAACATTATTAATAACTCTATCTGATGTAACATTTAATTGTTTAATGTTTTCTTGATCTTTTTCAATAATTTCACCTAAGGCAGTAGCACGTTCTAATCCTTCTTTAATATCCATTGATTGAGTGTATGCACCTTCTGCGATGTCTTCGATTGTTTTTGTTACATCTTCTGTAGAAGCAGCTGTTTGTTGTGCTGTTGCTGTTAATTCTTCTGAAGAAGCCATAACTTGCTCTGAGGAATCACTAACTTCAGTAATAACATGCCTTAAATTAATATTTATTTTTTGCAGAGCATTTGCTAAAATACCAATTTCATCTTTTCTATTAACTAATTGATTTGGAATATCATTAGATATATCAAGATCAGCTATATATTCTGATTGCTTTGATATGCTTATGATTGGTTTTACAATAGAATTTCCAATGAAAAATGAAATAATAATACATAAGATAAATGTGATAATTGTACCAATAAAAATGTTAGCTAATAGTGCTGGTATTGCATCTAATACTTCATCCTGAGTAGCAGTTATAACAATTGTCCAATCAGTATGTTCAATTGGAGCATACGCTGCATACAAACTCTTACCTTCATAGGAGTAATCATCAATACCCTTTCTATCTTTTAAAATGGTCGTAATTAACTTAGAGATAGAAGTTTGTTTTTTACTTTCTTCCGCTTGCTTAATCGCATTGGTTTGAGATAATACCAATTCTCTATTAGGGTGAGCTATTACGGTTCCTTCGTTATTAATAACATAGCCATAACCATTTTCACCATAACCTACATCATCTGTTAATTCGCTTAAACCATTTCCATCAAGACGTCCTAATAATGCTCCTACAACCTTACCATTTTGTTCGATAGGTGTTACATAAACTAATACTAAATCACCTGTAGCCGGGCTTATAGCAACATCTTGTACAAATTTCTCGCCCTCTAAAGCTTTTCTAGCCATATCTCCTTCAGGCAACGGAACTTCTTTACCATCTGGATAATGAAGCACTCCATTCATATCTAAAAGCCCTAGTGCAAGATACTCCGTTTTCTCAACTTGCTCTACTAAAACCTTTTTTTGTGCTTCCCAGTCCATACTTTGCATATCATCTCTTAATGCAATCATTTCTAATGTTCTTCTCTGAACTTCCATTTCATTGGTTATTACTTTTGATATTTCTTCAGATAAATGAGTTAAAGATGATTCTGCTTCATTGGTTAATGCAACTCTAGAGTGTACAATAGAAATAGTACCTACTGTTACAGCTACTAAAATTGTAATGATGGCAAAATATCTTAGTAAACGATTTTTAATACTATGATATTTCACCACACTTTTTTCCTTTCGTTTTTTCATGAAAAACTTACCTCCCTATTTATTATACAGATTAATATTATTACATATGTCATCCTTTTTCAACCAAATTTGACAATTTTCTACCAATTCCATATAGGTATTTCCTACTAAATTGATTAAATATTTACTTTTATAGGAATATATTTACTGAAATAATACAATAAAATTAAGATTAAATAATTAATATAAATCATGTGATTTAACTATTAAGTTTTTATTTACACATGAAAAAAGAGAGTATATTCGTTGAAAATATACTCTCTTGCGTTGTTTTAAACATATTTAATTTTCTATAATTAATCAATTATAATACGACATTCTAAGCTGATTCATCTTCACATACTTTAATTGAACCACGTAAAATTAAATCAATAAAAATACGTACTAATTTTGGATCGAACTGTAATCCTGCTTCTTCTTCCATAATCTTTAATGTTTTACTAATGGAATACGGTTCTTTATAAGGTCTTGTAGAAGTCATTGCATCAAAAGAATCTGCTATACACAAAATTCTAGCTGATATCGGAATATCTTCTTTTGAGATTCTCCTTGGATATCCATTACCATCATATCGCTCATGATGTCCAATTACTGCCGGTATCACATAGTCAAGGGATGGTAGATGTCTTATTATACCAATTGAACTTTCAACGTGCCCCTTAATAACTTCGTATTCATCATTCGTTAATTTTCCCGGTTTGTTAAGAATTTGTTCTGGTATACCAATTTTACCAATGTCATGTAAAAGGGCTGCTTCTCGAACTATCTCAACACAGTCTTCATTCATACCATATGCATAAGCAAGTTCTGTTGCATAATATGCTACATTTCTAGAATGATTAAATGTATAATGATCCTTTGTGTCAATTGCTGCAGTTAGTGCATAAATAGTTGATGCATATTCAGAATAGATATTTTCACGATGATCAATGATATCAATAACTTTTCCTTCTAACTTCTGTTCCCTACCGGTATATACCATAATTGCATTTTTACCACTACGTTTTACCATATAAATTGCCATATCTGCATTATCAATTAATTGTCTTACATTACTCGCAGCATATGGGATGGAACAGATACCACCACTTACGGTTAACATCTTTAAGGCATAATCGGATTCACGTTTGTTCATATTTAGAATTTGCTTTCGAATTCCATCCGCTAAGTTCTTTGCTGAGAACAAATCATAAGATGGAAGAATAATCCCGAATTCTTTTCCACTATATCTAGCTACATAACCATTATCGCCAACACTAGCACGAATAATTTGAGCAATATTTTGTAGTGCGATATCGCCTTCCTTATTACCATATAATTGATTATATAACTTAAAATCATCAATATTTAATATAATCAAAGCTAAAGACCCAAGCTTTTTATCATATTCTTGTTGTAGTATCTCATAAAAGTATTTTCGATTTAATAATCCTGTTAACTCATCTGTTCTAGCTTCAAGATAAACTTTTTCATACAATTTCGAATTCTTAACAGCAATTGATCCGATTGAATTAATAGAATCTAAAAAGCTAATATCTCTGATGGAATAATTTGATTTCTTCTCTTTTTCAGAAAGTAATATTATACCAATCATACCACTGTCATCACGAAGTGGAACAATACACTCAATGTTTAAATCAATAAATTGTCTTTTTTCATTCTCCCACATGGACTTATATGCCACTGTTCTTCTAAAATCCTTCATTAAAAGACATGCATTATTATTATCTAACCATGATACCAATGGATTATCAATTTTTAGCGAATACATCTTTAAGTCTAGTGGATTGGTACTATGTACAACTTCATAACTAGTATTATTTTTATCTGCCATGCAGATGAAAACTCTTTTAACTCCAATAGTTCTTTGAATAACATCAGCAAGTTCTGCTAAAATTTCATTAGCATTTAAACTTTTTGATATATTTAAGCTAAATTCTTTTAAGCTTTCAGCCTGCATGATTTCATCTTTGATAAATATCATATCAAAAAAATGTTTTAAAACAAAATAAATAAATGACGATGATAATGTAAATAAAAATGCAATTATCAATACAGTGTGTTCTGTAGCTACTCGAAAATTACTAGTTAAAAATTTTTCAAGTGGACGAATCAAGTTAATAAAGACTGCAAATGATAACACTGCCGTAATCGCATAACAACTTCCCCTTGATATAACTAATTTAAGTTGAAACAAGTTTCGCTTATATAAAGCATAAAACAGAAAGAAGGCATTAATAATACTAGCTAAGATATCGGTTGGAAATCCTTTAAATGCGGGAATCATTATTCCAATATGTCCTAAGAATAAAATTATAATTCCTAGAATAATTGGACTAAATTGTTGTTTAGTCATAATATTCTTCTTAGTTAGCTCAAGAAGTACTAAAAACATATTTAGAATAATTAACGCACATATAGCAAATAAAATACCTACTGTCCACGAATATTCATATACAAAAACTGTTTCTGCGTTAGGTGATTGTATCGCTTTGGGAGCGGCTAAAAAGAATCCATTTACCATATTAATAACATTAACTGCAATAATAATAACAAGCCATGATCTCTTTGCAAAAACACTTTTAATATCTGCAAACTCGTATACAAAATTTAAAAGAGAGTACGGAAGCAGAGTTAATCCAAGAATAGATACATCATACCAAAAATCTATGGATGGCCATATCTGCATTCTCATGCAAAAAGATCCGCCTGTCCATAAAATTAACACACCAAGTACAACTAAAAATGCATTAATGATACGATTCTTTTTCGCTGCTATAAATGCAAGTAACAGGAATGAATAGCTTAATAAAGCGATAATTGGTATGATAGCAAAATTACCCATTATATACCTCTCCCTCCAATCAACTTAAAGTCTTTATTCTCAAAACGCATTAATTCCATAACTTCAAAAGTTGATGGATTAATGTGTTTTAACTGCTTACCAGTATGTCTTTCGTAACCAGCAAAAGTACCACATTTTAAAATAGTAATCTCCAATGGTTCCATTCCTAAAATATGCTTTAAATCTTTATAATCCTGGTCAACATACTTAAAATAAATTGATAATTGTTCTTTAAGAATCTCCTTACTAACTGCTACATTCATTACATTCTCAATGTTCATTTCAATATACATATGCATCATTGGTCTATTCTGGTTATTATATTCTTTTACGGCCACCCAATTTTTAATTGGTAAACCAGATAAGTCTATGACATCCTGAATAGATCGTTCGGAAATACGTGTAAATCCTGCAATATCGATGATTGAAGGAATTCGGTCAATATATTTAAATCTTGGAATTCTCGTTTCATCTTCATTATTTTGTAATCCAACACATTGATAGACATCTCCAACCCGGTATCTTACAAAGGCGCCACCTTTTAGAACAGATATTACTAGTTCATATTTTTCACCAGGTATAACCTCATTCATTAAGTAGGTATTTGGCTGATAGTTCTCATCGACTATACTTCGATTCATCTCATCTTCAGGTATAAACTCATAGAAACAAGTATCAGGGAAGAAATACATACCATTACGTGTCCAAGTCTCAGTTCCCATAATAGAAGGTTCTGTTCCTGCAAATAGTTCCATTGGTCGTATTCCCCATAAATCTTCTAGCTCGTCTTTATAGCATTGATTATCGGTACCTGCAACCATAAAACCTTTTAATTTAAATAAATCTTTTGGTTTTAAGTCTCTACCATCTTTACTACAACGATATTTAGCAAGCAACATCCTAAAAAGCATCTTTGGTGATAATTCTAATAAACTACTACTTTTTGACTTATTCTCAGAAGATTTTGAAGAGCCTTTACTCATAGATGATAAACTAATACTAACATAATAAGCTACACTTCCTAAACCAAAGAAAAAGTCGATTCCCTTTTTAAGTCCTAATTTAAAACCTTTCTTATTTCGTTCACTAAAAGACATTTTAACTGCATCTTTTACAAGTGGCAAAAATTCTATACCGATCTCTTCGTTTAGTGCAAGTGGAAAAAGACCCGTAGCATAAGGCAGTGGTGCTAATCCATAAAGAAATTTATCCGTAGCTCGTACATTAAATTTACCTTTTTTAGTACTAGTTGAGAGCATTAAACATGCTATAATATTTGTTCGATATGTATCTAACATACTTTTTGTATATGGTGCCACCTTAATTGGATGTTTACCACCTTCCCAAGTAGTTTGAATCCAAATAATCGGATTATCAGGTAACATATCTCCTCTTTTTTGAAGTAAGATATCTGCATAATCTGCATATGTAGTAAGTGGTACCATCTGCCTAAAATCATCAATGTTACTTGGTTTTTTCCCCTTTAAAATCTTTTTACCAAGTTCGCATTCACTCCATAATGATATCTGTTCAGACATTAATCGATGTTGGATATTCATATAGGATTCCATATCTAAATCTAAAAAACCACAATACTCCTGCCATAACTTATCATGTTGCTTTTTCTTTAACTTTTCTTCAAAGTTCATGATACTATTTCCCCCTCTTTATAGTGTCTCTAAGCAACGTTTTATACTTTTTATATTTGGTATTAAAAACGGTGTATTCATTTTATATTGATTATAATTATCGAATTGCTTGATAAAAGTCCAATTGTCCTGAAAGATGACATAAAAAATATTGAAACTGCTAAAAATAATTGCTGCTTTATATAATAAATCTATATTAAATGTTAATCCAAAAAACAAATAAAAACCTATAAACATGATAACTCCGGGATGCCTACAAAGAGCGTAAACGCCATTTTGATAAACGTTCGATGTACTCTCTTTATCAACGTATGTATCTTTAAATGGCAAAGCAAAAAAAAGTGTATAAATAAGAAGCCACAAAAATAGCAGTGTGGGCAAACCAAATATCACCATACGAACAATACTAACTTCGATTCGTTCTCTCGTTGAAATTAATATACCTGCTGTTGCAATTATTAGTAGCAAAAATCCAATAAAAAAGCAACTATGGAAAGCTCTTAATTTTAACTTTATACTATTTATGTCATATAGAAAAAACAAGAAAAATGCACAACTCCCCATAATAATAAAAAGCATAATATCCCCCCGAAATGTAGTGTCCAAATTTAATATTAACACAATTATTTACATTTTCCAATAACTATTTTTACAATTTTTTATAATTTTGTTCAAAATTACTAATTATGTTATTTATTATATCAATAACTTATATAAAATGTTTTAATTTTAATATTATATTGTCAGATACGCAAGGATTAAGAAAAAATTCGTTTAAACGAAATATAAAAAAAGAATAATTGCAAATAATCTTTATTTTTGCAATTATTCCTTTTATACAAACACTTCTCTATAAACGTATCAAATTATTAAATTTACCAAGTTATGAAACTCCCCAAATTGCTACTCTACCAAGTTACTACACCTACCAAGTTACTACATCTAACTAGTAGCTACACGTGCCAACTAGTTAATCCGATTAAAACTTATTTCGTTATATAACCATTCCATTGTTTGGACTGATTATTTGACCTGTCATAGATTCTTGAATAAGAATGGCATAAATTAATTCTGCTATATCATCTGGCGTAGATATTCTTTGTAATGGTAGATGACCACTTAAACGCATCATTTTTTCTTCTTCACCTTTCCACCATTTAGTATCTACAGCTGCTGGGGCAATGCAGTTTACTCGTATCTGGGGTGCTAATGCATGTGCTAGTGATTTTGTTAGTCCGTGGACAGCTGCTTTTGAAACTGCATATGGTAAGGATGATCCTGAACCTGTTATTCCAGCGATACTTCCAATATTTATAATTGAACCCTTATTATTTTTCTTCATATAAGGTGCTACAGCGCGAGCACAATAAAACATTCCTTTTACATTAACATCAATTAACTGATCCCAAATATCATCCGTTACAGCATCGAAATCAGATAATTCAATTTGTTTCGTTATAC
>JARBTX010000047.1 GCA_029239975.1 Anaerocolumna sp. | reverse complement strand
TCTTGGTATATCAAAAATTGGATCACCAATCACTCCTTTTGGATCAATAATGATATATCCATTATGTTGATTTAAAAGTATATTATAATGGTGCAAATCACCATGTAAAAGCATTTTCGTTGGATAGAGCCTATAAAGTTCTCTACAAATCTCTTCTGCTTTTTTCATATGTAAAGCTAGTTCATAATGGTCTTTTCTCGTTTCCATATAGCTTGATGCGTTACTAACCCAATCAAGATAAGTTGGATACTTTTCAATTGTGCTTGGTGCTATATGTAGGCCTTTATGTAATGAACAAAATATAGTGAGTCTTTGGTCTAGGGATGCAACTTTCATTAACTCAGCCCCTGGTTTAATTTGTTCTTCTAGTAAAACACCGCTATTTTTATCTGCATCATAAGCTTTGCAAAATCTTTTTCCATCGTAATGTATTAGAGTATTATATTCATCTTCTATTACTTTAATTGTTTTTCGTTTTTTTAATATTACATCACCATAATCATCGGAAAAGCATTTTAAAACGCAACTTTCCCTACCATCATCGATTAATTCTAAATTACTTAATTTCCACTTATTTATATAGAAATTAAGTTCAGATTTTATGGTTTCATAATATGACTGCTCTTTTATTTCTAAAGTACTCTTAAAATCGTCTTCCATTGTTATATTATCTCCTTATTATACAGGTAACTTTAACGATTGATTTGCTCTTTATTTTTCTTTTTTTCCTAATTCAATTATCATATCAATTCTTTTTTGTATAAACTCATATCCATCTTTGGAGTGTGGGATATTGCAATCCTTGCAACTTTTAACTCCATTTTCTAAATATTCAAAGTTACCACCACATTGATCCTTTAAGGCGTATAATGGACAATAACAAAAGATACAATTAAATTCTTCTTCTTTTCCTTTGTGACAAGGGAAATATTCACATCTATTATTCTGAAAATACTTATAATGTTCCATACTTTATTCCAATCATTTATTCTACTTCTTTAAATGTAAAGGGGTTGCTGCAAAATACTTTAATTACTGTTTTTGCAACGACCCCATACGCTTTGATGATAAAAAACACTGATTCATTCATAAGAATGAATTTCGTATTAATTAAAAATATTATACGGAAAATTAGTTATTTTGTCTAGGTTATATGTAAGAAAAGATTACTTCAACTTCTCAATTTCATTAAGAAGGATGTCTTTCGCACAAGATATAGCATTTGCAACACTTCCTTCTTCAAATGGAATTGATAGATTTGCGAGTTTTAAAAGTTCTAAATAACTTCTGCTTGAACCTGCTCTACATAGGTTTAGATAATCTTCCCAAGCCTGTTCAGGGTTCTCCATATAACGCTTCTTAAATTCCATTGCACCCATTGTTGTAAGTGTATAATTAATATAATAGAAAGGATATAAGAATATATGAAGCTTGTGGTACCAGAATCCACCACGTTCCATAAATTCATCATTCTCATAGCTTCGCCATGGCATATACTTCTCTTCTAACTTATGCCATTCATAAGTACGCTCTTTTTTTGTTAATTCAGGATGTTCATACATAATATGTTGGAATTCATCCACAGCAACACCAAATGGAACAAAAGTAACGGCTTCTTGTAGATGTGCAAATCGGAATTTATCTGCATCATTACCAAAGAATTGCTCTGCATAAGGATAAGCAAATTGTTCCATGGACATGGAATGAATTTCTGCTATATCTGTGCCACCCATATAAAAGATGGATGTTTTTTGATGTCGCATTGCTTCATATCCAGCAAATGCATGACCAAGTTCATGAGTTAATACTTGCATATCGAATATGGTATGGTTAAAGCATGAAAATACAAACGGAGCTTTATATGTAGGTAATGCTGTCATATAACCTGTGGATGCTTTATTTGGTTTATTCGCTAAATCCATTAAATCATGGTCAATCATAAAGTCAATAAATTCACCAGTTTCCGGACTTAAATCATGGTACATCTTTTTGGCTTCCTTTACTAGATAGTCTTCATCCCCAATAGGTTCTGCATTGCCATCAGGGTAGATGAATTTTTCATCAAACACTTTTAATTTATCAACACCAATGCGCTTTGCCTGAGCTTCGTATAATTTCTCACATAATGGAACGATTTCTTTTCTAACTTGTTCACGGAATGCGGCAACTTCATTTACTCCATAATCGCTACGTTTTTGTTGCATATAACCAAGTGGAATAAAATTATCAAAACCAAGTGCCTTACCCATTTCATTTCTAATGTTTATAAGTTCATCAAAGATATCTTCCATCTCTGTTTCATTACTATGGTAAAAGTCAGAGTAAGCTTTAAAGGCTTCTTTTCTTAAATCCCTATCTGGGTTTTCAAAATACTTTTGGATACCATACAAATTAAGTGTTTTACCATTAAATGGAATCTGTGCAGTTGCCATTAACTTTTGATATTTCTGTGTAAGTTTGGCTTCTTTTTGTAAAAACGGAATTAATTCTTCTTTAAACTGATCGACTTCTCTTTGAATACTTACAAGAAATTCTTTGCCGAATTCATCTGTTATCTCTGATCTAAACTTACTTTCTAAAACTGCTTTGTAAAATGCAGTTGAAAAAGCCGCTGATTCGGCAGCACGTTCATTGATGATTTCTACTTCTTTTTCGTAGAATTCATCAGTGGTATCTAAGGTATTACGTACCATTGCTATGGTAGCCAATGTCTCTAAGTTGTTAGATAACTCTTGTACTTCGTTAAAGATAGATTGAACTTCACTATATCCGTTTGCATTCTTAATTTGATCGGTTAATTCTTTCATTTTTGCTTCATAGTAATCAAAATCTGGTCGCTCATAGGTTAGCGTTGTAAACTTAAAATCAGACATAATACTCTCCTTTATATTCTAATAATTACCAATTGTTGTTATCTTATTCTAACAGTCTTATTCATTTAAAACAAGTTATAACTGATTAATTTTACATGATAATATTCTAAATAAATAATTATAACTGTTATATAATAATTAAAATGACGCAAATTTTTGATTAAGTAAAATACCATTGCACTTGAGAACTATATAGCCTTGCATATTCTCCATTCTGTGCTTTTAATTCTTCATGAGTTCCACTTTCCACCAAGGAACCACCTTTCATGACGAAAATCCGATCAGCAATTTTTGCAGAACCAAGTCTGTGCGTTACTAAAATCGCAGTTTTATCTTTACAAATCTCTGCAAATTGCTGATAAACCCTAGATTCTTCTACGGGATCGATGGCTGCTGTTGGTTCATCTAAAACAATGATTTCATGATCTTTATTATAGCCCCTAGCTATCGCAACTCTTTGCCATAAACCACCGGATAATTCCACTCCATCAAATTCTCTAGATAAAATGGTATCATAACCTTTTTCAAAGATTGGGTCATTTGGATTTAAACCAGACTGTTCTAGTATATCATTTAACTTTTTTACATCCAGTTGTTTACCAAGTTCACTGATTGTAATGTTATCTTTTAACGATAGCTGATATCTCTGGAATTTTTGAAATACTGCAGATATAGGTTTTACTAAACTACTAAGCGATGTTTCTTTTGTATTCATATTACCAATGAAAATATCTCCTTTAGTGGGTTCATATAACCCCACTAATAAGCGAATTAAAGTAGATTTACCAGAACCATTTTCTCCTACGATAGCTATTGTCTCTGATTCTTTTATTTGAAATGAGATATTAGAAATTGCTGCATCTTTTGAACCTGGATAACTAAAGGAAACGTTCTTAAATTTTAAATCCTTATTTTCTATGAAATCACTATCTTCCCCATTACGTTCTGGAAGTTTCATAAACGTAATATATTTCGTAATACCAGCTAGATCCTCAGTTAGATACGTAACATGATCACAAACAAGTTCATGCATTAAGCCATATAATCGTTCGATGGATGTAAATACAGCTACAAACACACCGATACTTATGTTACCTCTAATCACATAGTAATATAATAAGTACAAAATACCTGCATAACTTAATCCAGTCAGAAATTTCATCGACAATTCAAAAAGATTAGCTTTTGTAAAAGTTTTCATTCTTAACCGATTCATTAAGACAAGGGCTTCTTTGAAATAACGATTAAAATAGGAATAAGCTCCCAACATCCTTGTTTCTTTATAATATTCTCGACTTGTCATACAATCATTAAAATACTGATATTTACGTTTGATTGGTGTTATTTCATCTAATAGATTCATAAATAATCTCGTTCTTAATACTTGATTTAATAACATGGGAAGAAAAGCTAAAAGTAGAGAATAAACCAATACTGGTTGCTTTAAATATAGATAAGTCGCCAAATAAACAAAGTAAGGGGTATAAAAAGTAAAGGTTAATAGAAACGTCATGGAAAACCAGACAGAGTTGTTTAATCCTTCATATGCTTTCATCTCGTCTTCTAAAAATGAAATATCTTCAAATAACATAGCAGATAATTTAGAGACTTTATGATTAAAATGATAGGTTAACTTCCCTTGTACTTTTCTTCCTTCTATCCGGTATATGAAGGCAAATATACTATTTAACAGTTTATTACCCACATAAGCAAAACCTAAAACAGATAATGAAAATATAACTTTATGTATGCTTATTTCATTCTTTGCAAAAACTGCAGCTTTATCTAAAAAATTCTGAGTACATATTGTTATCCAGGCAAAGGATATGCCATGCAGGATGGAAATTAGACTATTCAAAATAAATAATATTGGAGCAGCTTTCACCATAGGCGGGATTGTTATAATCACTGCTTTTAACATTGAGATGTTTTTCGATTTTGTTTGCTTCATTGATACCAACTCCTTTGCTTATGATAAAGATTACAATAGATGCCATTACGTTCCATTAATTCGTCGTGAGTACCCTGTTCTTTTACTGTTCCATCGTCAATTACTAATATTTCATCGGTAAGTTTTGCAGCTCCCAATCGGTGAGTAATAAAAATTGCTGACTTTCCCATACTTATACGATGGAATAATTCATAGATATTACTTTCTGCTACTGGATCAAGTGCTGCAGTTGGTTCATCTAATATCAATATCTTTGCATCGTTTACCAGTGTTCTTGCAATTGCAACTCTTTGCCATTCACCACCTGATAAATCCGTTCCACCTTCAAAAATTTTACCAATGGGGGTTTCAAAACCATTTGATAACCTTGATGTAATTTGCTTTAAATCCATATCATCTATTACCTTAGTTAACTTACTCAGATCACCTAATTTTCTAATATTACCTAATAGAATACTATCTTTTAGTGGAATAGAATACCTTGCAAAATCCTGATAAACCGACCCGAAAAGTCCTTTCAACTCTGCTAGTGAAAAGTCTTTTATATTCTTATCACCTAATAAAATTTCACCCGTATAATTGGTATACAAGCCTGTTAAAAGTTTGGTAATAGTAGACTTCCCAGCACCATTTAATCCAACAAGAGCATAATGTCGATTTGGATATAAAGTCATTGTTAAGTTTTTTAATATGGTCCGGTTTGTACCTGGATAACAAAAGGTAACATTTATGAACTTTATAGTAATATGGTCTATCTTTCGTATGGTTTCATTTGGTAAATCAAGTGCTCCATCTGTTTCCGGTAATTCCATGAATTTTTTTAAATCTTTTATATACTCTAGATCATTTGCTAAATTAATCGTAACTTGTGTAAATTCTTTTGACATAGTTCGAACTAAATTAAATATAGAGGGTACAAATCCTATAAACATACCAATGGAAAGAGTTCCATTTCCTAAAGGCTTTAGTAATGAACCTATTAGGATTAAAGCTATAATAATCGTAGATATACCAGTAGCATTAACGCTTAGAGTATTTTTAACTAATGCTAGTTTTTCCATTGCTCTTGCACTTTCATAAGATTCATACCATTTATCATTTATTTGCTTACTAAACCCAAATAAACTTCGCTCTTCCACACTTTCTCTTCCTTGAAGTACGTTTCTTAAATAATCTGCTTTTCTTTCGATCTTATTTGCTTCCTTTATAGCTTTGTAATTACTTTTACCACTACGTAGCATGACAACAAACAACGGAAGGAATAAAATAAACATTAATATTGCAGACCACCAGATTTGATAAAATAATAAAACTAAAATAGAAATAACACGTACCAAATTAGTTCCTGCGTCTAATAAATTAAAATAACCTTTTTTTATTCGATCCGAACTATTATTACAAACCAAATGAATCAAATCCCAGGTATCATTATGCTCTATTAGCCAATAGTCGAGCTTTGAACGCTTTTCAATTACAGATGTTTGAATTGACTCCATTAATTTTATTTCTAGTTTCATTTGAGCAAATCCAATAAGTGTTCCATTCACATAAGTATAAAGTATGATGCAGATTAAGTAGAATAACGGTAAATAAATAGCACCTTTTTTAATTTCACCATTATAAATACCTAAAACTGTGTTAACGAAATCAGCAGTTATTACCGTTTGGATTACGGGAATTAATGCTACGATTACCTTATTAAATAAACACAATAGGGTAAGGATTGGTGAAATAACGATAGGTATTGTAACATAATTAAGTATGTGGTATTTCTTATTTCTTAATTTCAATTTTCAACCTCACTTTCAAATATTCGCGTTCAAATTTCTTACTTTGAAACTCTTTCTCTAAAAACGCTCATTTCTTACATTCGTTTATTCTTGTATTTTTCATTCTACATTTGATTGGCTTAAATTAATTTATAACCTTTTGATTCTTGAATCATTTATAGCTTACCAGAGTTGGAAAAAAATACTAGACTTTTAATATAAAGTTTGGTATGATTATAATTATCTATGGAAAAAAACAGACGCTAACATTTCAAATTAATGAAATATTAGCGTCTTTCTTTTTATTAATATATTTATATTTGTGTCATTTTCTATAAGTCATGAAAAGTCGGAATCATCTTATTATAGGTACAGAATTGACGAAAGCCTATGTTCTTTAATACTTCTCTTACTTCTGCTATTTTGAAACTAAGATGTTCTTCCGAATGAGTATCAGAACCCAATGTAATAATGTTACCACCCAGCTCATGATAGAGCTTTAAAATATAAGTAGACGGTGTTAAATCAGGTAATCCATAACGATAACAACTTGTATTGATTTCTATTCCTTTCCCATCCTGAATGACACGTTTTAATATTGAGATAAGCAAATCTTTCACCAACTCATCAGGGTATATACCAAAATTGTCATATCTTTTTACCATATCAAGGTGTCCTAATACACTATAACCCGTAAAATTCTCTATCACATCTAAGATTGCTTCATAATACCCTACGTTAATTTCTTTTTGCGTTTTATTTTCTTGATATTCACCATTCCAAAATTGTTGATCATTAACTTGATGATTCGATAAAATTACAAAATCAAAGTCATATTTACTTAAGTCATTCTCGTATCTTGGTATGGTATGTTTTTGAATTCCAAATTCAATACCTTGTTTTATTGTAATTTTACTTTTGTATTTATCTCTTAGTTGATGAATCCTATCAAAATAAGCATCATAATCAATCACATGGTCTCCATCGACACCGTAATCGATATGTTCTGTAAAACATATTTCATCAAGGTTCATATTGATTGCCTTTTTTATAAGCTCTTCCATATCATATTCAGAGTCGTCTGAAAAGGATGTGTGTAAGTGATAATCTGCATTCATATCTTATCCTCCAATCTATAACTTAATGCAATTTATTGTGGTAATTGGGTAATCTTTACTATTTATATCTAATATCGTTGATTTCTTTATTATCTCATCTTTTCATGAATCGCTTAAGCAATGTTTTTGTGCGCAATTCTTTTGTTTAGCAGTTCAATCATAACAATCATAAGAATCAACAAACCACCAGTGAAATATGGCATGATTGCATAACTTATTTTGGATGCTAAAAGTCCGAAGAAAGGTGGCATAAATGTACTACCAATATAAGCACATGACATCTGAATACCCATAATTGATTGAGAGTACTCTGCACCAAAGTTTACTGGAGTTTCATGTAACAAACTAGGATAAATTGGTGCGCAGCCAAGACCGATTAATATGAAACCGGCACATAAAACTAAGTTTCCAAATGGTAATAATAAAGCAATCACACCAAGTAAGATAATAATTTCCCCTAAGCGAATCATCTGCTTATGATTTAATTTCATGGTAACAAAACCTGAAAGGAATCTACCAAAGGTAATACCAAAGTAAAAAAGTGAAGTCCATCTAGCCGCTGTTTCTGCTGATATACCACGTTGAGTAACCATAAAACTACTACCCCATAAACCTGTAGTCGCTTCGATCGCACAATAGCAAAAAAATGCAATTAGTACTTGTTTTGCACCTGGAAGCTGTAATAATTCTTTAACACTTAATACTTTATGTTCCTGAACATTTTCACTTAATTTCTCTTGATTCTCTATTTTACTTGATAGCTTAATTTTTTTCCAAAGTGGTAATGTAATAACTAATATTGCAACCAGAATAAATTGAATGATTGCTACAACACGGTATCCAAGTTGAAAAAATGCACCTTTTTCTAAACAATAAGACATAATGATTGGTCCTGTCATTGCTCCGACACCCCAAAAACAGTGAAGCCAGCTCATATGTTTTGCTTTATAATGAAGTGCAACAAAGTTGTTTAATGCAGCATCAATAGATCCTGCTCCAAGACCTAATGGAATCGCCCATAAGCATAAATATATAAATTCATTACTAATAGAAAAACCAAGTAAAGCGATTGCTGTCATAGATACACTAATAGCAGTCACGATCCCAGTACCTAATTTTCTGATGATCTTATCACTAAAGAAACTAGATATTATAGTGCCACCAGCAATTATCATTGAGACAATACCTGCATAAGAAATAGGTACACCGATGTCCACATGCATAGCAGGCCATGCAGAACCTAATAGGGAGTCTGGTAACCCTAAACTAATAAATGCTACATAAATGATTATTAATAGAACTGTTAAGACCATTTTTTTATATCCTCACTTTTTTCTAATTGATTAATTGCAATATGAATTAAACCAAGTTCGTAATCCATATCAATACTGTTTTTATATTCAATAAAAGGTGTGAATTTACCTTGGAGTACATCCGTAACCTTTTCTATAACATTTTTTATTATTTGTTCAGTTAAAAAATCTCCATACAATACAAAACGTTCTGGAGCTAAAACGCAACTATATATTACTAGGATTTGACTAAGCATTAAGATAACTTCATCTGTATTATCAAAATCCACCTCATCCCAGGATGGTTTGACTGATATAAATGCGAATTCACCAGCGAAGTTACTATTACCTTTATAAACATTCCCTTGTATAACGATACCAGCACCAGGACCGTAGGATCTTGGATAGTAAAGTCCAACAACATTCTTTATATCATTGGAATTAATGTGTTGATAATAACCCCATACAGTTGCGTTAACATCATTTTCAAATAACACTGGTATTTTGTATTTATTTTTGTAAAATGTTATGAATTTATCACCAATTAATCCTGGAAAATCATTACTTGTGATAACACCATTCTCCTCTACACCTGGTAAACCAAACAGGATAGCACTTATATTTTGATATTGATTTACTGCTTCATCGATCCAACTTTCAAAACTTTCTGTCGTAGCATATTCAATACAGGACGTTCTTCTTTCTATACATTCACCAAACAAATTGATTAAAAGCATAGAAAAAAAGTTCCTTTTCTCTTTTTCTAGTCCGTATATAATGGCAGCTAGTTTATAATTTCCATTATAGATATATTGCTTTGATGGTCTCCCACCATTTGATGGAACATCATCACCTTCTATGGCTTCACCAGAGATAATCATTTCACTAATTAAAGCATTTACTGTTACAACACTAAGTTGTGTAATTTCAGCTAATTCTGGTTTTGTTGCTTTCCTACGTTCCTTTAAGATTTTTCGAATCATGTTTTTATTGATTTCTTTCATTTGATTTCGATTTGCTTTTTCCATTTCTTCACTCCTTCCTTAAGCTATGTAGGTAAATCCTTAAGTTATTGACTTTATAAAGTTACTTTAATAAGTGTAAAATAAATTTCACTTAAAGTCAATAGAATTCTACAAATTTAAAAAAACAAGCGAATGTAGTACTAGTTCGCTTGTTTTTCTCTGTATATTATAGATTAATATTTTTCAACTTTATTACGTCCACTTTGTTTCGCCTTATAAAGAGCTTCGTCTGCCAATTTTATCATTTCAGATGAACTAATCGTATATTACATGGGGTTTAATTTTAAAATAATTTATTTTAAATTATTATTAATTATAAAATGTTATTAACTTTAAATATATATATAAAACTTCAAAATAATTAAAAATATATTTTAAAACCTAAGGATTTATATAAGTTTTTTGCTTCTTTAAATGCTCTGGTAGTGATTATCTTTGAACCATTTAAAAAGGCATCATGTACCGACTTCTCACACAGTGCTCGTGCTAGTCCATGATAGCGGTAGCTCTCAAGTGTAGCGACGAACTCTAAGGAGGAAACGTCATCATTATTTAAAATTGCTGACACAGCCGCAGGTTGACCATCCATATATCCAATATAACAAGTCATAATATTATTTTTATTAAGTTCAAAATGATTTATGTTATGTATAATTGGAAAACTATTATGTAATACCAAATTGCAAATATCAGTCCATATACTAAATTCGTCAAGAGTAGTAACTTGTTTTATGATAATCTTGTTATTAGGCGGACAATATTCAAGTTCATCTTCAGGTAATAAAGCCATATTTAGTTCTTCTGCATTTTCATGTTCTTCCGGTGTTAATTTAGGTCTATCCTTTCCCCAAATAAAATCAGATAACCGATCCGACAAGCATATCCCCCACCAAGTATGTACATTTTTAGACTTAATCTCATTTACTTTTTGTATTACTTCTGCGTCACTGAAATGATCAAGTCTAATATTAAATATCGATGTTCCGCCAACTTGTCCATGTATTGGATAAATCATGGAGTAATAACCATTATCTATAAAATTCATATGTGTAGCATTACCTAATTGACGGCAATAAAAGTTCGCTCCGTCATTTATAAATTTTAATACTTCATCTTTATTCATATACCATTCTCCTATTATAATAAATTATCTATCTCTCTTTCCATTGATTTAGTTAGTATAACAACTTAAACTAGACAGCTGCATGTCATAATATAGAAAATTATTACAATACTGAGTAACTTATTATTTGATATGTCATCCTTAACAAAAGATTTGAAATAGTTCTTTATATCGCATATCAAACTTTACATTCCTTTTCCGATGTTATATAAATAGTCTTTATCCATTATTTAAATGATAAGAACTCTTCTGTAATTACATCCATGTTTAACGTGGCTATTTCGTCTAATTTATACTTCTTTGATAAATAATATATAAATTCAGTGCCAATATAGTAGCCTACATCAGAATGATCAAGAAACTTGTTCCAATCACCAAAGAATTCCTGTACACTTTCATTACTAATAATTCTCTTCTTATACTCAGAGATTACTATATCCTTATTACTATTACACCAAATAAGCCAACCATTTTTATCTTGATGATAATAATGCGGCTTATCATATAATAACTGCTCACAATACATAGCAACACCCTCTGTATAAACTTGCCACATATTCTTCTTACCTTGTGTTATATTATTTTCTTTAGTAGTTCTAATCGATTCATGCCAGATATGTCCTAGTTCATGATAAATTAAGGCAATCATACTATTTTCATCGAACCAATCTAGTTCAACTATTTTTTCTATACCAAGCAATATGGATTTTCTGCCATGTATATTAGTTGCCCAACCGGCACCATTACATAATCCAAGGTATAAAATAATATCTACATCTATATCAATACCAAATACAGCTACAATTCTATGTTGTAAGTGTTTTGTTACTGTTAGAAAAGATTGATGAAGCATATACAACTTTTCTTTACTTACTAGCGCGTTTGTTATTGTAGGTAATATATCTCTTTCATAATTATAATCAGTAGAATCTCTTTCTAATAGATCTGCCAAGCCTGGTAAAATGGAATCAGCATAGATACTCCACTGATTATAATTAAAATTATTATTATCAATAAATAATTTTTTTACTTTGTTATATGTATTTATAATATTCATTTTGCAAACACCTTTTTATTTTCATCTTTTAGTTTAAATATATATAAATGTAACTAACCCATATGTAACTAATTCCATGGTAATAAAACTAAGATTGTATTAAAAATATTACGTCATCATTTCTTTCAACTTTAAAATCTAGATTTTTATTATTGTTGAGTTTTATAGCACCATTTTTATATTCATCGTCTCTAAAACTTATGCCATAACCATTATTGACTGGATATCCATATATATAACAAACTACTTTACCATCTTTCATAAAAACAATCTGATTCATACCTTCATTAACGGTTTCTGAGATAGTGTCCCATTTGTATCCAACAGTGTTATAAATATTTTGTGTTGATGTATAAGAAGAAAAAGTATACACTGTATCCCAATCAAATGGTGTTATCTCGGATAAATTTACATTTACCCTTGTTTCATCTATAGATAAAACTTTTTCTTTTAGCAAATCTGCATTTTTATCCCAGATATCCTTTTTCAATATATTAACTAATAAAATTATAACTATTAAACTTAATATAACTAACATAACTCGCTTTAATTTCATTAAATATTCCTCCTTAAAAGATCAAATTTATGAAAGGTTTGAATCACTACTTATCCTATCTCGAATAAATAACATTACAGCAGCTTTGTCGATATCAGAAAATTTGTTATGTTTTAATAATTCTTTTAATTCATTCATTGAAGCCCAATGCACGTCTGTACTGCCATCTCCATGTTCTAATATTTGACCCGAAGCTTTGCATATAAAATAAACACCAAAGGAATCAACTGGGCCATGAATGGTTTGATAGGACGTAAAGGGTTTAATACATTGAATCGAAAAACCACCATTATCATTATTGGTAATTAATTGAGTATCTTCATTTTCAATTTCAGTAATAGTTAATCCAGTTTCTTCATAAACTTCTCTTCTAACTGCATCCGTAATGCTTTCAAATTCTTCAATACGACCACCTGGAAGTTCATAATACTCTGGTTCACCATGTCTTAACCTTTTTTGAATCACTATATGTGTTTCTGTATTGATTAATTGTATTAGGATCGCTCTAGCGTTTACATGAATCATTTTGTTCACCTACTTTTTTCATTTGTGATTTATATTATTACTATTTTATATTATTTGTAAATGCAACTATTTTTTACGCTTCCATTATATTTATAAACGTATAAATTATTCTTCTAGTATAAAACTTACGCCACCTTTTGCCTTTTTCCCTATAACCATGAATTTATATGTTCCTTGTTCCGGTATCTCAATTGAGAATTCACTAGAAGACGCATTATCTCCGCGATACAGTTCTTTCCCACTTTCATCTGTTACAAGAATATCTACTTGACCAGATTTATTTACAATAACCACATCAATGACTGCACCTTGTTCCAGTTCCATCTCATGAGTCATTGATTTACTTAATATAGCATAATCTAAAATAAACTGTTTTTCATTACTCGTACGACTACCATCGAAAACTTGTTTTCGGCAGCCTGTAACTGTTAGTATTAAAATAATTAAAACTAGTAATAAGCTAAATTTTTTCATATCAATTCATACCCCACATATTATTTTTAGTTAATACATACCTAATTGTTTAATAATGAAAGTATCAACAAATGTCGAAAGGTTAAATCATTTACTCTTTTTATTTCTGATTTCCAGTTATTCTCTAAAGCTAAGCCGGTATAACCAGTCCATTTGGTAAAATAATAATGATTTAGTTTTGTCATAAATAATTCATTGTTCTCGTTCACCATACTATTAACATAATCTAGTTGTTTCTTTATGGTGTCTATTTTTCTTGCAATTCCTAGTCTTGAAATTAATTCAGTCCTATGAAACCACATCATCCATTCTTTAGCAGTTAGGTTTTTCATATCATCATTGAAGTTATTCATATATATAGATGCTGGAGATATGATTTGACTTTTATAACGAAATTTTATCTCTGGTATAGGTGAAAGTTGGACCAGTTTTTGAAAAGATTCCATTAACATATCGTAGTTCTTTGCATTTCTCCAAGAATTTGTATATGCTAATAAGCGTAGATGGTAAATAGATGGCCATTTAACACCCACTTGAAATACTTTTTTATCTCTATATATCTCGTAAATACTTTCCGTTGTATTAACTTCACAGACATATTGAAACACGTCTAGTGACTCCTTAATCTGTTCTCTAACAAAATCATAATCTTCTTTACCTGCATAAGCAAATACACATGCTTTCATTAGTTTAGAACCACCAAAATGGAAATCGTCCAAAGGTTTTCCTACATTACTCATACTTCCATGATCAAATTGTTCACCAGCAATAATAATTGCATTTAAAGCATCTAAAATGATAGGATTCGTTGGTTCTACTCCTTTTTCTATCAGGTACCTTATTAAACTTTCAGGTTCATCAACTCCATGAAAATATCCACCAAGCCATCCATCTGACCTTCTTAGTGTAAAGATACGTACAATCTCTGATTCTTCTAAAATCTTTGACTGTAATGTTTTCATATCAGGATTCGATATATCTTCTCTTATTATCTCTTTTTTAATACGATATGCTATGGATGGGCATGCCCTTTCAGAAATAAAATTTGCAGTTTGCTGTTTCATTTCTCCACCCGTATAAATTCCTTAATGGCGTTTATTACAATTTCTGGGTTATCAGCATGTATAAATACATATAAGCTATATCCACCAACATTAATCTTTCCGTTTATTGTTTTGATTTCGTCCATATTGTGCACCTAACATTTCTAGAATTCAATCTTTTTTAAATATTATAAACGAAACCAACAAAAACATCTACCAGAATATGTATATTTAATAATCTGTTTGTATATTATAATCATTTTGTAATTATCTGGTAAGAACTTAAGGAATATGTTAGAATACTTATAAAATAAAATGAAGAATTATAAATAGATGTTAGCATTATACTAATTAACTAGAATCTTACTGCTATATTAATAATACAGAGATGAGGTTTTGACATGAGGCTTAGCAAAATATTTTATTCACAAAAGTTAAAAGCTGAATCTTCAACTTATACGAATTTTAACTTAAGAAAAGTTCTTAATAAATATAAAAATTTTTTACTTATTTTTGTATCTATAATAATTATTATCAGTGTACACTTCATTTTATTAAAGAATGCAAAGGAGAAATTATCCATGCAGGTAGGTAACACCTTACCGGGAGCTACGGAGATCAATCCATCTGTTATGTATAACGATACCGTATATTCATGGAAACAGATGGCAGGTCCAATTAATAAGCTTCCACAAGGTGAACTTCCAGATGGATATGAATATGTTGGGGAAATTCAATTTGTAAATACAGGTAAACTTGAACGTAATTTTCAATTTATTGCGAAATTTAGTGCAACGGGTAAGTTGTATTATAATGAGGATCTGCCGGATCAAATATATATTTGTATTACAACGGATTGGTTAGATAACGCGTACGTTCTTTTTCATGTAAAAGAAAAGTAAGATGGGAAAAGAACCCACCTTACTTGCTTATATTGTACTTGATTTGTATTGAACTTTATTTGTATTGTACTTTACTTGTATTGTACTTGATTTGTATTTAATTTAATATCAAGAAATAAAAAGAATCAACCACGGCAATGCTATCATCTTCTAAATTTTAATCTAGTAATATCTCTTGATAATTGTTTTGATTTCAGTATGATTATTAATTCTTCTATTGTGGCTACACTTGCTACAGTACAAATGAAGATAGCTATCTTTTGAATCTCGAACACTTCAAAAAGATAAGGAATCAGAAATAACAAAATTCCAGTTAACTTATTTGCATAAGTATGTAAAAATGCGAAAGTATGAAACTTAAAATAAACCACAGATGCTGAGATGAGTCTTACGAAGGCAATTAATAAAATCCATATTATTATAGTGGATGATAGTTTTAACAAGGGAAAAATAGTAAACATAACAACTGACATAAAACACAAGTCTGCAATACTATCAAGCATGGACCCTAATTCGCTCGTTGATTTTGTTTTTCTTGCAATATACCCGTCAATCATATCTGAAAATCCACATATAGTATACACAAGTAAAAATAATGGGCTAAGCGGCTTAAACCGCAATAATAGGAAGGATAATATAATTCTTGATATTGTAATAATGTTAGGAATAATTTTCATATTACCCTCTCACGGCCCAAATGATAGTGCGGTATGTATTTTCACTAATTGGATTACGTTTATAATTATCAATTGTATTATTTGTTAAAAAATCTTTGTTTATTATATTACTCATTTAACCCCTCCAAATAGATAAAAATGATAAAATAACTGCATTCTACAGTTGTCGTATATTCTGATTTAAGGTTACAAAATGTATCTACTGGTGTAGTATTAGATTATGAAGCTTATTTTCTCCTATATCAATTTACAAATAACGATCAAAAATCTAATCCAGCTAAGTGTAAAATCATTAGTGCTTGATAATATATATCTGTTTTAACTTGAATCTCATTTTTCCATTTATTATAGTATCCATAGAAATTCTCGAAAGCTTTCAGTGCATCTTTTGATAATGAAGTTATTAAGGTATTATTCATAACATATTCCTTAAACATAGTCACTTGATTATAAAAATGTGGAATATGGGTTATATCGGTAATACGGCAGAGATTTTGTATATCCCGTATCCACCAGACGATATCCCCTTTTGGTAATTGCAGAGGATCGTTCTGACTTAGAGATAGATAATTTCCAATTGTTCCAAGGTAATATCCATGAAAAGGTTCTAAAATATTAGGTATTGGCATTAATTTTCCTACTGTTTTCATAGCATTTTGCACTATCTCTTTATTCATGGGGCTAACCCATGCATTCGATCTAGCTAAAACACTAATGTCAGAAATCCAAGGAAAGAATTTATCATCTAGGAATACTCTTTGACCAATGTATTTTGATCTTGTACATTCTTTTGAGATTTCATCTAAGGACGTTACTTTTGCTCCTTCTTCAAATAGTTCCATAATTCTTGTATATGCGTCTTTCAGTTCATTTTCTAATTCTTCACCATCTAAATGTAGAGCTGCTAGGATTACACTGTTTGAATAGTTATAACCTCGGTCAAAACCAAGGCGAACTTTTCCACTCTTTAAATCTGGATTAGCATTTGCTAAAAGAGCTTTTTTAGCCTTTCTTAAATAACTATTAGTAGGTTCTAAACCAATTTCAGTTAAATAAATAACCGTACTATCCATCGCTTTCATAGGGCCGCCGTGCAGCTCGTTTCCAAACCATCCATCTTCATTTTGAGAGTTTAACATCTTTTTTACAGCTTTTAATTGAATGAAATCTGATTGTAATAGAAGCATCTCTTTATTACTTTTATCTATATTTAAGACATCTCGCATTATCATGTACTTTTGGCTAGCATTACCATATTCGAGAACGAATTGTATCATTTGCTGTTTAGTCATGATGTACTCCTTTTATTTTATTTTTTGGGAGTGGTGGGACTGACTCTTTTTTTAGTATGTAATTCAATCCTTTTATGTAATGTCCATTGGTTATTTCAGCAACTGCAAAAGCCATTTTCATTGGAAATAATCCGGAACTAGAAGCAGCCATTGAACGAAAATTATTATTCGGTAATATCTTCATTAAAAATAAACCATTCTTCATTTCTCTATCTCGTTTGTCACCTTCTGGTAACCGAAGTGCTTTTTTAAATTTTCTTCTTCCGACTCCGATTACGGCATTATAAATAATACGTCCCAAAAATGAATAACGATAATCCGCTAATTTGGATTCAATGGTTACTGGTATCTTTGGTAAATTCAAGTTTGGCAAAGGAAATCCTAACAGTCTTTCGAATGAATCATTACTTACACTCGTTAGGTTAGGTACATCATAATATTCGACTAATTCATTCTGTGAATAAGGACTTTCAATACTAGGTTCACCTGATATAACGAAATCAGCAGTTAACCGAATATCTCTACTAGATGCACCTATTAATAGCTGATAGTAACCATTTTCTAATACCCACTTGTTTAAATGGACATGATAGTAAGAAAGATCACTACGTTTAAAGGTCATTACAGCTTGTTTGGTTTCGCCTTTTTTAAGATACACTTTCGTAAATGCTCTTAATTCTTTCTCTGCTTTAAAAACGTTTGAAGGTGGATTGCCAATATAAAGTTGAACAACTTCTGCTCCATCTCTGTTACCAGTGTTTGTTATATCACATGTTACAGTTACACTATTTCCTTTTTCTTTCACTACTAAATTGGAATAAGTAAATGTTGTATAGCTTAATCCAAACCCAAATGGATACCTTACCCCATGACCATGTAACTTATCATAATAACGATAACCAACATATATAGATTCTTTGTATAATTCATATGGGGATGTAATGTATTCATCACCAAATGGAATATCTTTATAGGTCATAGGCCATGTTTCTGCTAGCTTACCAGAAGGGGACTTCTCACCAAAAAGTAAGGCTGCAGTTGCTTCTCCACCACTTTGACCAGGTAGATACATATTTAAAATCGCTGAAATTTTGTCTTCAAAAGGTAATTCGACAGGAGAACCGCCAAATAACACAAGAATTACCTTTTTACCCAAACTTATGACTCGATTCAATAATGATATTTGATTTTCAGGCAGTTCCAGATGATCTCTGTCATAGCCTTCACTTTCCGTAGTATCTGTTTGTCCACCAAAGAAGATTATCTCATCGTAAGCTTTCGCTGCATTTAAGGCATCTTCTTCCTGTTTATGATCTGGAGTGACTTCCGATACAAGGTATCCACGAACGAACTTATAGGATAAGTTTCTATTATCGAAGGCTTGTTTTGGTGAAATTACTTGTGTTGGGTTAATAATGGAACTACCGGATCCTTGATATCTCATTGTTTGAAATAAATCTCCAACAACTAGATATCTTTTATGTTTATTTAAAGGAAGGCTACCATTATTTTTTAAAAGTACTGCACAATCTGCTGCGATATCGCCAGATAGTTTACTATGATACTCTTTATCAAAGCTTCGATGAGTATCAATGTCTTTTGTTCTTTCGATTAGTTTTAGGATATTGATAACCCCTTTGTCTACATCTTGTATGGTTAAACTAACATTATTCACACTTGTGATAATATCAGATCGAAATTTCTTGCAATCTCCAGGCATTTCAAGATCCATTCCTGCTTGAATTCCTTTCGCTCGGTCCACAACTGCTCCCCAATCACTTACTACTGCACCGTCATACTTCCATTCATCTCTAAGTATTTCTGTTAATAAATGCTTATTTTCGGAACAATGGATACCATTAATTTTATTGTAAGCGCACATTACAGTAGTGGGATTCGCTTCTTTTATAATCATTTCAAATGCTTTTAGATAAATTTCACGTAATGCTCTTTCGTCTACAATGGAATCGCCCATAAATCGATAGTTTTCATTATTGTTTGCCGCAAAATGTTTCACAGAAACACCGATACCATTATCCTGAACTCCTTTCACAAACTCTGTTCCCATAATACCTGAAAGGTAAGGATCTTCTGAAAAATACTCAAAGTTTCTGCCACAGCGTGGATTTTTCTTAATATTAACAGCTGGACCAAGCAGAATATTAACCCCATAGTAATGACATTCATCTGCAATGGCTTCCCCCATACGCCTTGCATTTTCTGGATTCCAACTGGATGCAATGGTTACCCCTGCAGGAAAACAAGTCGTTTGTTCACTCTTATTGAGTCCCATATGATCCGCTTGTTCATCTTGTTTTCTTAAGCCTATTGGACCATCTGCCATATAGATGGATGGAATATCAAGTCTTGGTATCTGGTTTGTCATCCAAAATTCTGTACCAGAAAGTATGGCAGCTTTTTCTTCTAGTGTCATTTCTTTTATATAGTTGGCTATCTTCATGATCTTCTCCATATCATTTATATAAGATGTAATTGTTTTTTATCTTGAAACCACAAAGGACAGATGTTAAAACAACTTCCACAATTGACACAGTTATCTTTTTTTCTTACAATGATTTCTCTTATAAATAACTTTTAGCGTTAGAAAATATCTCGTTTTTCTATTCTGAAATTCTATTTCTTCTTCATTCCAACAATTACGATACAAGTAACACAACTTTTATTTAAATCTTTCTACGAGATAAAGACGATTACGAAACAAGTCACACTATCTTTATATAAATCATTCTACCAGATAGCAATAATCAATAAATTTTATTTACCCACGATACAATACAAAATCTTGCATTTCGCGCTTGAAACCAGCTCGTACTAGAGTTTCCTTCGCTTCTTCTGGATATTGTTTTATGACTACACGATTTAAAGAAGGAAAGATACGTTTCTTTGAATAATCAAAAGCAAAAACACGCATTGCTTCAGTTTTTACTGTTTCATCAAATACTCGTAACACTTTTCCCTGTCTTTCAAGCACTGCCACTGGTAATCCAAGATGTAGGGCTACGGCAGTTCCTGGAATATTCATAAATGCACGGTCTTTTTTATGTGGTATACTTTTACCCCATGGATTTGCTGGATCTACTGCAGATAACCAAACAATTTCATCATTTGGTTGTTCTAATAGCTGACAAGCGTAAGTAAAATCCTTATCACGTATAAACTGAACTCCAGATAATCCTTCTATAAAGTATCCGCGTCGAACACGTCCTGTATATTCCCAAACACGTAAGATTTCAAGAGCACTTAACCAAGGTAAGTTCCCTATGGTTTCACGGCATACAATAACAGCATGGTCAAAAATTCGCTCTAGTTGTTGTTCTAAGGATAGTTCTAGTTGCGGTCTTATTACTTCCCACCTACCATTTGTCATTGCCTTAGCTCTGGCACTGGCACGAACCTTTACATTCCCTTTTTCTAATTTCTCACGGTTTAACCAAGAACGGACTGGCATAAAACTATCAGCACAAACAAGACCTTTTTCTAAAAGATTTAAGAGTACATCATATGGTGAAATACCATCGATTAAGCTAGTTAATCTTTGCATAAAGCTCGCACCACGTTTTAAAAGAGCATCGTATAGTATCTTTTCATTTCCTTCTAGGGTTTCACAAATCTCATTTAAATCAATATCCCAATCAATGTCTTCATAAGGATGGAATCCTAATTCAGTTCCATCTTGAACACTCCAAACCATATTTCCCTGTGAAAGTAGCGTATCAAGAAGTTCAGGTCGATATCCAGTTACACGACTAGGAAGTAATACACTTTCCCACAAAGAAGCAGGAAAATACTGATTTCTTAAGTATTTTAAAGCAAATTCCAGTTGTTCGCTTGGTGGAGCTACGGTACGCATGCGACTCGTTAATAATGCAGCATATCGTTCCGAAGGTAGTGTTTTAATCTGTCTTCTACGAAACTTAACTGTTTCTTGTCTTGCACGTTCGTATAATTCACTATGATAAAACAAACCATCACTTTCAACAGCATTTCCTTGATTGCATAGTTCTGTTAATATTTGTTTTGCTACCTCTTCTGCGAGATAATAACGATCGGCCACTTGCTCGTAAGTCCAAGCTCCTCGGTACCGTAATAAACGAAGAATGATGTTTTTTCTTGCTGTATTATCCCCATGTACGAATGCATCCGTATATTTTTCATATTGTTCTGCTGCAATCCACAAACCTGGTTCAATGTAAAGTGCCTGTTCTTTGTGTGCTAAATTTTCTAACCAGTCTATTGGTATATCAAGTTCACCAGCAATTAAGTCACCTTCTATCATTAACAATGAATGTAGCTGATTTTCATCTTCAGGCAAACGTTTTCTTTCTGAAACCCCAGCTAGATGCTCGGGAGTTGGTGGAATTAGTTCCATTTCTTTTAGAGCGTCTTCCGTTGCTGTATGAATTCCCATGGGAGTAGGGGCATAATCATACATCATGGAAGCTTCTGTTTGTTGTCTTAGTGTAAAAGACATAGGGGATGGGTTTTGCAAATTCAGCTCACGTATTTGAATGGAACCGGATTGGATTCCTTCTAATACATATTCAACACCGGATAAATCCCAAAAATCTTCTAAGCATTCTCGTTTTGTTTCTCGGATGAGTGGATGTTTATCATTACGTACGATAGAATCAAGCATTTCAGCACTGCGCATACGCTGTACCCAAAGTGGTTGTCTACCTGTTTTTCGAACTCCCATCATCAGTGCATTGCCTGCATTATAACGAAATGTAATATTAAACAGTGGCGTGGATGGTAAAATAGCTTCTAACGTAGGCCTAGCTGTTTCTGGTTTTATGCTTTGTAAGATTCCTTCTGGTAATTCAATACCGTCGTAAGGGAATAATAAAAAGCCATCATCATCATCCACGGAATTAATATTGGATTTGGTTTTTCTTTTAGTCACTTCCCTTGCAAGAATTGCAAGTGGAGCATTGACTTGACGTCCAAATATGGAATGAACCATCATTTGATGGTTACCTGTTTCATCTTTAAAATGTTCTATAATTATGGTGTGATCATCTGGTAAGACGCCGGTTGCTTCGATTTGTCTGGTAAGGAAACTTTCTGTTTCTTGAACTGCTGATTCACTAAGTCCCAATTGATTCAATTCATCTAAAAGAGTTTCTGAATAGTACGCATTGTTTAACTTACGAAATATAGAACCAAAGGCAAGTCCAGTCTGTAATCTTCTGCCTTTCGGTTCACCTTTCCAAAAAGGTAATCGGTAACTACCATAAGATGTTGGAGTTACAATAACGGTATCTTTTTGAATACTACTTATTTGCCAAGCAAAGGTACCTAGTAAAAAACGATCACCCTTACGGGATTCAAAGACAAATTCTTCATCTAATTCTCCAAGTTTCACACCATTTTCCGTTTTAACGGTTAATTCACCTTTGTCTGGTATGGTTCCAGCTGCTGAAATGGCGAGCATACGACTGTAGGGATCTCCAATTACATGGTCATGAATCCGATCATATAAAACTCTTGGTCGAACCGGTATATTACGGTCATGTTCATAATCACCTGCTAACATACATAATACACTTCTAATATCCTCTTTGGTTACATCACGAAATGTATAAGTCCGAATTAAAATCTCCAATACATCGTCCACTTCATAGCCTTCTCCAGTAGCCATAGATACGAGATGTTGCGCTAAAACATCAAGACATTGTTTTGGTGGATTGGCATGTTCGATACCACCTTCTTTAACTACTCTTGCAGTTAAACCACTATATAAACTTTCAACCGCTGTTCGGGTAAATATCTGCATTACGCTTGTTCGATTTGGATTATGACCTGCACGGCCTAAACGTTGCAAAGTACTAGATATCGATCTTGGACAACCAATTTGGAATACCTTTTCAATATCACCAACATCAATTCCTAATTCCATGGATGAAGTGGCACATAATAGTCGTAATTCTCCATCGCGAAGTGCTTGTTCCACTCCTAAGCGGTGTTCTTTCGATAAACTACCATGGTGAGTTCTTGCAAATCCTTCTCCTGCAAATTGATTCACGTAATAAGCTAATTTCTCTGAATATGCCCTTCCTTCAACAAAGGCAATGACGCTTTTCGCATTTTTACTGTGTTCATATACTGCATTTCCAACTTCTTGCCAAACTGGATTCTTAACAATTGTTTGAGCATCTGCCACGGGACTGATTACTTCTATCTCAATATTTTTTTGCATTTTAGGTGCTACAATGGTTACAGGGTCTGGAGATAAATATTCTGCTGCAATTTTTAATGGTTCAATGGTTGCTGATAAACCAATTCGTTGAACAGGATTTCCACACAACTTGTCCAACCTTGCAATAGAAAGCATTAAATGTGCCCCGCGCTTAGAGTCAATTAATGCATGAAGTTCGTCAATAATCAATGCTTTTGCTGTGTGCAAAATGGATTGACCAGATTTACTGGTTAACATTAAATATAAGGATTCCGGTGTTGTAATTAAAATATGTGGCGGATGTTTAATCATACTACGGCGTTCGCTTTGAGTAGTATCACCGGTTCGAATTGCCACGGATAGATTTTGTTCTAAGGTTATACTTAAACCAGAATTACTCTCTTCTTCTAAAATTCCTGCCAATGGTTTACGAAGATTTTCTCTGATGTCACCAGCAAGAGATTTTAAGGGTGATATATAGATAAGATGTAGTTCTTGCTTTAAAGTACCAACCCTTGCCTCCTTTTTAAGTTTATCAATAAACACTAAGAAAGCTGTTAGAGTTTTACCAGTTCCAGTAGGTGCAGAAACTAAGGTGTGATTACCATCTGCAATTGCTGGCCAAGCAGCTTCTTGAACTGCAGTAGGTGTTCCAAGTGTACGGGTAAACCACTGCTTAGTATATTGATCAAAAATGTCTAGTGAATCGATTGACATAGGATTCCTCCGAATTTGTAGTATGGTGGTTTTTATATCTAATATTTCCATTTTTGTTAAATAGATTATACTACGATAAATATGAAAACGCTATTCATTTTGAATATTTTTACATATTACTTAAGGTTATGAAAGTTCATTTAATTATGATAAAAGACATATAATAAAAGACATAATAAAAGACATATAATAAAAGACATATAATAAAAGACGTATAATAAAAGACGTATAATAAAAGACATATGATATAAACATATGTCTTTTTAAATATATTAGCTTTCATTGTTTTATTTTGTGATACATATCATTTCATCAAAGTCTAAAAAAGCGAAATCATCGATTTTGAGTTTACTAATACTTACAGTTTTAACATCGTTCAATTCGTGTGGTTCACTCCATATAGTTGTGAATTTTATGGTTGGTACGATTTCTAGTAGTTTGCAAAATATTTCATAAAAATCTTTATATTCATCTAAATTTTTGATATTGGTATCATCATTTACCGTTCTATTAATTACTTCACCAATCACACGTGATTCTTCTTCTATTTCAATAATATTCTCTTCAGTAATATATTCGGTTAAAATATTTTCAGTTTTTATATCCAAGATATCAGAAATTGGTATCGTGTTTTTAATTGTATTACCTTCTTCTTCCTTAGATAAGTAATAAATCGTGGATAGATGCATGATATGATTCTTCTCTAGGAATGTAATATAAGCATCATTTTTTACTTTGTAAGCAGGATTACTGTCAAGAGATGTTAACATTTTAGATACTTCTTTATTTAAATTATCCATTTCATGATTTAAATCTTCACCATTGTAATTTTGTTGAAGATATTTAGCTTGTTGTATTTCAAAATCGTTAATGGCGTTGTAAAAGACATTCATTTCATTTGATAATTCCGCTTGCTTTTGAAGATACTCTTCTTTTAATGCTTTATAATTTGACTGATTCATTAGATTTTGTATTTTGAATAATTCGTCTAATTTTTCTGCTTTACGTAATTCGATAACATCATGATAATCCATTCCCTTTTTCTCAATCATAGATCCAACAAATGAACCACAATTACAATAACCTTTTTGATATGCCATATACCCATTTAGGTTGTCATACATTCTATAGTATCCATCATGTTCTAATAGCTCCTTTGCTATCTCATCACCAATCAAAATTAAGTTAAATCGACACATATTAGCTCCCTCAATAAAAGACTATTACAACCATATCGCTTCACTAAGCACACTCTGCCCACGTAAATCTTCCACACAAACCATCTTTACCATTAACCAAGCTCTTTGTTCATCCGTTAATTCATGAAGTTTACTTGCTGCTTTTGATTCGGTTAAACGTTTTGAAATCGTATCAATGGCATCCATTTTATTTTCTGCAATGGATATGGACTCTTGCCAAGCCATTCGTTTTTTCTGAAGTGCATCAATTAATTTATCACTGGTCATTTTTCCAGACATAATATTCTGTATCTCTGTAAGAGTAAATCCAAGAGCTTTTAATTCAAGGAGTGAATTAATCTGCCCAACTTGATCTGCGGTATAATATCGATATCCTGTCATAGAATCTATTTTTGCAGGTTTTATGATTCCCTTTTGTTCGTAGATACGAACGGCTTTTACAGAAACGTTAAAAAATGCAGCTATCTCCCCAATTTTCATATATGTTTCATCCACTTGTTATTCCTCCAATTGTATATTCAAAGTATCTAAAACTCGATTGATTCCTGCCTGTGATTGATTCATGGATATAAAGCAATTTGTAAGCATTGCGGCACCAGTGAGTAACCCACCTCTATATTGAAAAATTGCTGTAAGCTCTCCAAAAGTCATCTCTCCATTCATAATCCATGTACCTCCAATGAATAATAGAATTAAATAACCACCTAATCCCATAATTGGTAATAAGCCAGCATTTATGGCATTACGCTTTCTTATTCTCATATTTGCATTTCGAAGTTCTAAACTACTATCTTCAAATTGCTTCATAAGTAATTCTTTTGCATCATAAAGAAAAGCTGTATCAGCACAGGTAACCATAGCATTCATAATGGAGGTATTTTTTGCAGTTATCTCTTGCGCTTTTTCATTAAGTTTTGTTATTGGTTTCGCAATAAGCTTCTGACTTATAATTAAGTGTGGAACCAAAAATAATAAAATCATTAAAAAAAGGAATGGATTTCTAGTTAGTATAAAGATTGCAGACACAAACATACCAACACTAGAGACAACTGCATGTGGTAGTTGAAATGGTTGATTTAACACGGAACAAGCTTGCCATACATCTGTATTAAGTCTGGTAATCCATTCACCTGTAGATTTTGACTCCATCTCTTTTAATGAAATTCCTGCAATATGTATAAAAATCTTTTCTCGTAATACTTTCATTATTCTTATAGAGTTAGAAGAAAATGCCATCCATATAGTACCATTATACAGGAAAAGTAATAAACTTCCAACACCAAATATTGTACAAGAAAGATATAATGCTTTCACATTATTTTTCTCTATTGCATGAAAACAATATTGTAAAAAATAAGCTTGTAAAATGGTACGAGCTGCATCAAAAGGGCTTCTTAATATTAATAGATAGATAAACCTAGACCATAAACCAGTCAGCCTAAACAGTTCACGCAACTTATGAAACATATAATCTACCTCCTTCTAGCCTGTAGATTTTAGTACAATCTTTTAATGCATCAAGGTTATGTGCAACGTTTATTACAGTTTTGCCTATGAGTAATTGTTTTAATGCTAGTATTACAGTTTCTTTTGTCTCTTTATCTAGTGCTGATGTTGCTTCATCAAAAAACATAACTGGGGATTGTTTTGCAACAGCTCTGGCAATAGCGATTCTTTGTGCCTGACCACCAGAGACTTTACTTCCACGCTCACCAACAAAGGTATGAATACCATCGGGTAAAGTATGAATCCATTCTGTTAGGCAAGCTGTCACGCAGGCTTGTTTGATTTGTTCTTCACTTTTTGGATGACCACAGGTTATATTTTCTAGTATTGTGGTTGGCAGAAGCATGGAATTTTGCATAACCAATGCTACACTTTTTCTTATCTCAATTGCATTTGTCTTGTCATCTACTATTACCTTACCGACTTGGGATTCATATAAACCAGAAAGTAACTTTAATAAGGTGCTTTTACCACATCCACTGGAACCAATGATTCCAATGTGATCTCCTGTATTTATAGTTAAATTAATATCATTTAATACCTTTTTATCTCCATAATTGAAACTTACGTCCTCTAGATAAATACTCATACGAAATACTCCTTTTATTATTTTAACAATTACTAACCTATAAAGTAATCAATATTTTTTAAGTAAATTTATGATTTATGTATTTTTAGCTGAAATTTACTCATTTAGGCATTTGGAATTTATTATGTCATTATTTGCAATAATTTATTTAAACTATGCTATTTGCATTGTCTGACTTATAGGATTATGTTTTTTTCAATCCGATTCATATTTGCGGTAAACCTTCGAAATGCTGAAATTCGTCCGGGCATATTCATAAGTATTCCAGAAACATTTCCAGATAAGTTAATAAAAATATATAAAGTACCAAGTGAAATCTCACCATGGATTACTTGTGAACCACCTATAAGGAAAAGTAATAACAAGGGAATACACGATAATAAGCCAGATAGAGACATAAGTTTTGCACGAGTTCGCTCTTCTTTCCTACTTAAGGTTTCCCATCTTGTTAAATCATCAGAGTATTTATTGCATATTAATTTTGTTGCATTATAAATCCGAAGTATTGGAAAAATTGTAATTAAAGTATCGAAAGCACCATTCATTTTTTTATTTGCTTCTTGGCTTTCATAAGCGAACCGTTCTATAATTTTACTTGATAATACGATATACAACATAATAAAAAATACAGGTATATGTGCTAAGATGGTCAGTTTCGGATTTAGAATAAGGATCCAAGAAAATGTTATAATAAATCGAATGATATCATCCATTATGGCAAAAAGGTTGCCATTTATGTATTGCGAAATCTCATTAATTTCATTTTGTAGTATGGAAAGATGATTTCCCGCATTGATATTATCGATCTCTAAAAGGGTAAGAGAATTTATGTGCTTTCCAAATCCCATTCGTAATTCATGAGACATAGTTTCACATGTCAAGCTTGATAAAACCCCAAAGAAGTATGCGGTGGTAGAACTTAAAAATATAATGAAACATAATTTTGGTAATAATGAAACTGTAATTGCTTCTTTTTCGGAAATACGGTTAATCAGATGACTAATCTGTGAATTCCACCATAGGGAAATTAGAATTACTAGAATACTAATTATAAATGTTAATACTATCAAGTAACGGTGCTTCTTAATCAAACGTAAAAATAAAACCATAATCTTTATACCTCCTAGTAACACTATAAACCATTCCCCAAGGGCAGAGTCAAGATATGGTATTATTAATTGTAGTACATTATGTTGTATATTAATTATGTGGTACTCGGAAGCGTTATCCACTATCCTTTATAAACGTCAATCCATTTAAAATAACTTGATAAAACTTCTAGTTCAGGTAAAGACAATTCAATTGCACTATTATAGCTTCCAGCAATTGGATATAACGTCTTAAATCTTTGTAAATATGTTGGTAAATTTTACTATATTTATTTTCTTAATGTTCCATTTTTTAAAGACACTCAACGTAAAATGTGGTATAATTAGTAAAATTATGGGGAGGTAAAATTAATGAGTTATTTGGCATACTGTGGAATATTATGTGATGAATGTCCAATTTTTATTGCTACAAAAAATAATGACTTAGAGGCAAAAGAAAAACTGGCACAGGAATGTTCCAATGATGATTTTCAATTTACAATAGATGATATGACCTGTGAAGGATGCTTTTCAGTTAAAAATGATACTAGTAAAATGTGTTGTGATTGTGAGATTAGAAATTGTGCAAGGGTGAAAGAATTACATAATTGTGGGATGTGTTATAGCTACCCATGTGACATTACAGAGAGACGTGTACCAGCTGATTCTGCCAGTCGTATTACCCTAGATGACATTTCAAAGACAAGGAGTTGTAAAAACTAATGAATATTCGTACTGCAAATTATTTAGACATTGATGGATTAAAATTTTTAAATAAAGAATTAGATAGTGATGCTGTATTATATCAACCAGAACATTTTGTTATGAGCGATCGTACAGATGATTATTTTATTAACTTAATCGATAACGAACATACTGATATACTTATTGCAGAAGAAAATGATGAACTACTAGGTTTTGCTCTTCTATACATACAAAAAAGCAAAAATATAAGTTGCTTAAAACCACAAAGTAATCTTTATATTGGTGATTTATGTGTAACAAAGAAAAAAAGAAATTGCGGTGTTGGTACGAAATTAATTAATGCATGCAAAGCATATGGAAAAAAACAAGGATTAGATTTTATACGTTTACAGGTATTTCCGCTAAATCAAGATGGAATACGTTTTTATGAACGTAATGGTTTTAAAGAGATGATGAAGACCTTGGAATGTGAATTCTCATAAATGAAATGGCATAAATTATTAGTTGTTTGTAAATTATAAGAAGATATACAAATACATAAATTTATGTTTTGATAATATGTTAATGTAACAAAATGATAAAGTATAAGTATAATTATAGCTGTTTTGGTATATCAAAAAATGCAATTATAAAAGGGGTATAGTTATGAAGGGAAAATCCTGGCTAAAATATTTAATATATATAATTCTTATTATAGTATTGCTACTGATCAAAGAATTATTTATGAAAAAGCTTGAAGAAAATTACTTGAGATTTTATAACATAAACTATTTTCTGTTTATAATAGTTGCTATTAATTTAATTGTAGGTATTATTTTAGGTTTGGATCATTTTATTGATGAATGGAAAAAAGACGGGACATGGATGATTCATTTACCTAAATTGATTTTAATGGGTGTGCCTACCTTATTATTTTCAACTATTTTGCTTTTTAGATATTTAGAAAACCAAATGTTAAAAGATATCTACACGTTTTTTATCTCTTACGGTGGTGTAAAAAATTTAAATGTTGGAATACATTTTGATACAGTCTTACAAATTATTCTTGGATATGTAATCATTACAAGCTTTTGTAAACACAGAAGGAAAATCTAATGATACAGCTGTATACTAATTACAACAAACATAATGAATTCAACAAACATAATAATTTAACAAACATAATGAATTCAACAACTTAATAGATTCAGCAATCTTAAGGAAATTAACAAATTTAAGGAATTTTACAAACTAAGTGGATTTTACAAACTTAAGGAATTTTACAAAATATTTAGAACCACTAAGTATAGACATAATCTATACTTAGTGGTTCATTTATATCTGATAGTGCTATGATTATCTGATAGCGCTATGAATATCTATATCTTATAGCTCAATTAAATATATAAAACTACTCTAACAATATTCCTAATGCTTCCATCACTTCTATTGGGTAAATGAATAAATCATTATCAATAACTTCAACTTTAACCTTAGTACTCGCATAAATGTCTGTTATATTTCTAGGACATCAATTGTATTGTAACCTGACTTAATAATTGGAACGATTTTTTTATAAAATTCCATACCGCTTTCTATTACAGTCTATTGTTCTTTTAATAATTCTGTTACATCAAAGCAATTGAATTGTTAATAAATAGTAATATGAAAATATTTGAAATTGCTAAAATAACAGGATTCACCAATGAATATCCTGTTAATAAAGTCTTTATGAAGCGATTGGAATATCTCCCGGAAGGTACCGGTAAAATCAATAGACGGTTAAAATTAACGTAGCTATAATTATAAGAAATAAGAGCTTTATATATATGAATTAATTGAGTATAATATTGGATATATAAGGAAAAAACTTCGTAAAAAAATATATTTAGAATAAGGAGAAGTTTTATGATAGCGAATGAATTTTATGTTTATCACATTGTAACTCGTAATGTAATGAGTCTAGGACAGATAATTAACTTTGATAGAAACCAACATAATACTTTATATCAATTCTTTTTTGAGAAACAACAATTGAATTCTAAAGGAGAAGATTTTGTACAGATTTTAACTAGTCATTACATAAACGAAGGTTTGAATTTAAACAGAGATAATGCAGAAGTAGTTATGAAGTATGTGGACCAAACAAACAGAGCTATTAGAGAAGTGATCGTAGAAATGGTTAGACTACAAGAATATCCTGAATATCCATCGAGGTTATCTTGCTTATACGCTGCGAAAAGCTATGAAGAAGCATTGAAATGGAAAGAAATATTTGATTCTTATAATCGCAAAGTATTACAAATTGTTAAATTACGAGTTATTGGAAATTCTTTTGTGGGTGATGGAAACCTATTACCTAAAGAAGACGGGAGTCCGTTTTCCAAAAAAATTGAACAAGCAAGAGAATACTGGAAAGGTAATGTAAAAAATGAACTTCCTGAGCTTTTAATTAACGGAAAAATCGAAGTTGTGGAAATCATTGATGATTTCACAGCTTAATCTATATAAAAAGTTATAGTCAAGACTTCACCATACCAATATTATAAAAAGGGGCTGTCGCACTAAATGTGCGGCGCCCTTTTGCATTAGTGATGTTTATCACATATTAGATTAACAAAAATAGCGTGTGACTATCAATCCAACAGAGA
>JARBTX010000046.1 GCA_029239975.1 Anaerocolumna sp. | reverse complement strand
ATACAGTGTATAAAATCAAGGTACTAGTTAAGTGAAAGTGTCCAAAAATTAGGTGCCTTTCTTTTTTTAAATGTCCTTGACAAGGGGTACAGTTCATTTGTTTATTATTTTTCTTTATTACTTTTGTTTATTACTTTTCATTATTATTTTTGTTTGACATTTTAAACTTTTGCTGAATATATTATTCAGTTCATACCAGATAAGAATTGTAAAGCTATAATCGCAACACAATCCTTATTTTGACTAGTTAACAACTGTTAGGTTTATCAATCTCGTATAACAAACAAATTAGATTTTGTAAGCTTAATAAGAAATTATTATAAGATACCTTTATACCATGTTGGAACCGGATTCTTCATATTATCATGCCAATTAAGAATATCTTTTGCTTGATTTAGCATTGTATCTATTTCACTTTGTCCGAAGGGAATTGCCCAAGGAATGGACGAAAGCGTGTTACTTGAGATATAGAGTGCTAACAACTTCCAAAATTCTATTGGTATATCATTATCAAAATATCCGTTTACCATACCTGAAGCAAATATCGGTGCAATATGCGCGCACCATATAATGCGGTTGAACTCTTCCCAAGGATCACCATAATCGTCTCGGTCAAAGTCAATGATTTGTAATTTTCCTTCATTATCAATCATCATATTTCCGATATGATAGTCACCGTGTTGATAGCATTGTGGGCGATCTTTCAATAAATAACGATTTGCATTTATATAATCAATAAAAACCTGTCCGTTTTCATATTTTATAGGGCAATCATTGTACTTTTGAATTTTTCGGTCAATTTTCTTATTAAAACGGATATCCCAATCTTCTTGCGTAGATGAAATCGGAACTGAATGAATCTTTTTTAATATCTGCCCAGCATGAAGTCCATATGTGTATTGCTCTGTATCGGATAAAAACGAAATGATTTCTTCTGCATCATTTCCTTCAATCCAACTTTGCAGTGAATAAACACCCTCATCACAAATTCCGAATTCAATGGGCTGACACATTGGAACACCAAGTGCCATGGCTCGTTGCATCATTTCAAATTCAACTTTTTTACGGTCGTATTGCTCAATGGGCGAAATACGTAGCAAGTACTTTCTCCCATCCTTTTTTGTAACAAGGTATTTCGTATCACTTGACCAGCCTTTTGTAATTGGTGTCATGGTTTCGAAATGTAATGACGACATGAAATCCCCCTAATCTAAATCAAATATAAAAAATATGTACTACAAGTTCTCTACTGTATTTTTGTAAAATACAACTCATAAAATTAACATAATAAAAGATAGAATGTTATATTCAAAAATGAATCACCTATTTATTGCTCACTATTTCTTTAACAGTCGATAACAATATTACGCTTCTTTCAACCATGTAGAAACGTAATAGGAAAATTACTCGCACCTGTCTAGTAGTCTTATAATCCTTAAAAGCAGGTCATTCTTTTTTTGTTGTGTATTTCTCGGCGGTTCACTATATTGACCGTAATGATAATTATAATTATTTATGAATACTGGTATGTCATCATAAATATCACTAAGACGATCACATAAGGCTAACAAATGCGGAGCCGTCTTTTCTGCCATAAATTCATGGAATAAGGAAAAATGTTTCAAATTTTCTAACCTTATTAACCAAAAATGAAAGTCAGATTGATCTGGCGACATAATATCGGATGCCTTGGCGGGGTTATACCATAAAGGTTTATACCATTCGTAATTTAACCATAACCGCTGGACATCTTCGCTTATACAATCCCCATAGGAAAGCATGTAAACTGACTCGTATGAATAATGTGATATATCCTTATTGATATCCAACTGGCTCCAGTGGTCGTAATCAAAGTAACCTTTCTCACAGGATTTTGTAAGCCGTTCTGCAGTTTCACCACGAAATTCACATACGTAATTGTCATCAGGGTCGAAATGAGATAACCATCGCATGATTGAGCGACGTATTAATATAGGTGCACAATCATTATTTTTTCCAAAGGTATCCGGAAGTGATGTTTCACCAGAAAGATATTTCTTACATATTTCCACTAATTTTTCTACCATCGGATCGTTTATGTCAAATGATAAATCAAGCATTCTAAGGATTGCTTGGGCTGTTGTTTTGTAATGTCTGCCTTTACTCTGGACAGTATTTCTGGTGTCAAAGCCTCCAAAAGAACCGTCTGGTAACTGCTCGTCCAAGATTTCTGTATATAACTTGAATTGCTTTGCCCATTCATAGGAGTCATTTATGGTTTTTTCGTCAAGCTTTAGGAGTTCTTTGCAAATGATGTAGTCACAAAATGGAGATGGGTTATTATCGAGTAGAAAATTAACATGTCTTAGTATTTTGGGGTTCATTTTAAATCGTCTCCTTATTTAACTTTATATTACCAAAGGGTATATTATTTATATACCAAATTGATCTCTTATAAAAAACAAAACAAGTTCACATTTAATATAAAATATAATTATTACTTCCTGTAATCATTTCTGATAAATGGTTCTTCAATTCTTTCTGAAACAAGCAAACTATATTTCTCTGGATGACGATATGCATTGCCATGAACTTCACGACTTCTATACTCTCTTATTGCTTCAACATCAAAATCAGCGATATAAATTCCTTCTCGTTCACCAGCTTCGATAACAAGTGTATCTCTTGATCCACTTTCATTCGGACTATATGCGATACCGTCAAATGCGGAAGAATGACCATTGCAGTCAGGCTTACCTTGTGGATAATTAACTGTTGCAATACCCACCATATTTTCATACGCTCTTGCACGTAACTGAGAAAGGCGATTTATTTCCATAGGACAAGCATTTGGTACCAAAATTATTTCAGCACCTTTTAGCATAAGAATTCTTCCACTTTCAGGAAACTCTCTATCATAGCAAATCATGGAACCTATTTTCACGTTGCCTTTTTCGGTATTTAGATCGGTTACATAAAAATCATCTCCTGCGGTCAATCTACATTCCTCGCCAAAGTCACATGTATGCACTTTTGCATATGTAAGTACATTAGTTCCATAACGGTCAAAAAGGCAGAACGTGTTTCTTGGGTATGGCTCGTATGTTTCAAGAATCGTTATTCCAATAGCCATATTTATATTCTTAGCAAGTCTGGCAAATGAATCGACAAACATACTATCAACAGATACCGCACTAGCTTTTAGTTCATCGATATTTTCTGAAATATTGTAACCAACACTCCACATTTCTGGAAATAATGCAATGTCCGCACCCATATCTTTTGCTTTTCTGCAATATTCCAATCCCTTTTGCAGGTTGCCATCTAACGTTTCTTCCGGCATAATCTGTAATAAAGCTACTTTAAGATTTCTCATATTTACCGTTCCTTATATTTGCTTTGTTTATTGTTTCGATATAAATTATGTATTGAATTGTATCCTTTGTTTATGCAGCAACCAAATCTTATTCAATAACTAATAATGTGAAATTAACTGTAGTGAAATATCGTGAATTATCTATATTGCCTTATATTATCAAAGTTAAATCTTTTCTATTTTTAAAATCACTCTGGGTAATTCTAAATGCTAATTGTATATAATCTTTGCCAGTAAAAATACATGATAACCCAAACCCCAGCACCTATCATGAGCGCTAAATCCAATCTTATTTATTGACTTAATTTCGTCAAGCAAAAAGGTATTAACGATTTCAAATAACTCTTTACAAGTCCCAATGTGTTCAATACATTCTTCAATTGTAGGTACTTCATTTTTATTTTTTAATCTATCGTACATCTATACCCAACCTCCCATTATAATATAATTTATAAATAAATTTTAATATTAAAAATTTAAATTCGCAATTAATGAACGTAATACATCAAATAACTAGAATAGCTCGTCCAATAGAATATAATACTTTATTTTCTCATAATCCGGTTCCATCTCTAATAACTCAAACAGTAAATCAATGTATTTAGAATCATAGTCACTCAATTTTCGTACACATAATGCTATATCCTGGTATTTATCCCCTACACCTCCACGTCCCATATCTATATATCCAGTTATATCCATACCATCAGTAAAATAATTATTAAAGCAATAATCACCATGGGTGAATACTAATTCTTCTTTGGGCTTATGTTCAACTAAATATTTGTATACATCTTCCACCGTCGACATACCTTCTGTATAAATACTTTCATCAATGCTACTGGCAACTCCATCATCAATAAATTTTCTTGTCTTTAGTAATTTAGAATCGATTCTACTATCATAAATACAATCGCTGATATCTACACTCTGAAGTTTCTTAATACCTTCTGCTGCTAATCGGACCAACAATTCGGGATTATTCTTATAATGTACACTTTCTAACATCTCACCTTTGACCTTTTCCATTAGTATATAAGAGATATCTTTAACGATTGCCTGATACACTATTGTAGGGATGGGAAGTTTATCTTTAAGCCATTGATACAATCCGATTTCACGTTCTACTTCACTATTTACTTGCTCTATTTTAAGGTAATATACTATATTACTATCGTAATATTTTGTTACTTGTGCTTTTGATTTACCTTCATCATCTAAGATACATTCCATACCTTCCAAAATATTTTCCAAGTCTTTCGGTAGTTTCATATTATTCAGTCGCCCCCTTTCAGTTAATACTTAATAACACTTTTAATACCGTCGTATATATTTCTTCATTTCGCGCGTGTTAACGATTGTGAGTTATATAATTATACAAATTGAAAATTATCGACTGCTAGTTCATTCCTGCTCGCTTAATGCTTAAAACTATAGGAAAATAGATATCACAAAGTATATTTTTTTCTTTTCGCCACGATGGTTCAAGTGAAGAATATTTCTTTAATAATCTTAAATGTTCATCTGTTAATTCAGATAAAATGTCATCACTATATATCCAATTCATTATCCCTTTTTCTATACCCGAAATAGGCTTATATGTAATAGGATACTTTTCCGCCCCACCAGATAATTCCCGCATCCACCATGCAAAATTAATTGGATTTGTATCAAACTCATGTATATCCATGGCAACATTTGAATTCCAATTATGATTAAAAGGTCCTAATAAATATCCACAATTAATATAAATAACACCATGAAAACTATCCATCATTATTTTACAATGTTCATAAGAGTTTTTGACCATATTAAGATTTTTTTCATTTCTCCAAGATAATGTTTTTAATAATATCTTAACATGATTCGCTGCCGGAAACTTACAATCTTTCAAATAATATCTACAATCTTTTCCTTGAAATCGTATTGGACGCGTAAAGTCATCTATGCTTGTATGTAGTAGTGCACCCGAAAAATGCTGCAATGCAAACTCTATCTGTGATTGTATTAAAGGATTACTTTCATCACAACCTAAATCTACTAATAGATCTGCAATGATTGCCCTAAATCCACCACGACCAAACTCATCCATAAAACTGCCACCCTTATAAAAATGGTCTTTCTCATAATCATTCCAGTTTAATAGGGAATCTTTTGCTCTTTGCATATTTGGATTTGATATTTCTACACCATTTCTCTTTAGTAAATCAAGGGTAGAATCGAATCCATCAAAATAAGCACCATGTAAAACATTTCCTAAAAAACCACTTGTCTTTTGAACAGAAAATGCTTTTTTTACCTTAGGAAGTTCTAAAATCTGTCTTTGCAATAGTTTCATACTATCAGAATCACATGATTCACCTAAAATTTCTTTTTTAACTCGATATTTTATGTTTACTGAGCCATATTTCAAAATAAATTCAATGATATCATTATACGTTTTCATATCTACCTCATGTCACACTAAACAAATAAGCACCATCTAATACCATATTTATCAATCAAATCAGTCATTAATGGACTGAATTCACAAGGCGCAAGTGGCATCAAAATTTTAGCATCCTTTTTTAACAAGTCATAAGCTTTTTGCACCTTATCTTCGTTCCCTTCTCCATAATGCAAACAAAACTGCATTACATTTCCAGTTACCGTTTCTTCACCATGAGTGGAATTATCCGAATTTCGTTCTGCTACAGCTAAAATTTCCCCTTCAATATCTAGCTCTGAATGATAAAATGTTCCATCTTCATTTGGATAACTACTAATGAGAACAGCGTCAAAAGCTTTTAAATAAAGAGCTACCGCCTCATCGCTTCTTGTAACATATGCTTGCATCATTGATCTTATCATAATAACCTCCTAAGTTTATCACATTATGTACCAAATTCATCCATTGCTTACACAGTAATTTTAATATACTTTTAGTTCACTACTGTTAATAAATACGTAATATCAAAATCATATTACTGACATACCTGCTTCATGTTTTAATAAATACTCGTGTTCTTCTTTAATTAGTTTTTTGATCTCCCCAATATCATCCGCCGTAACGTTTGGTATTTCAAGTGCAACAGCACCACAATGCGATTCACTCTTACCATTCTGAAATGTATATGAATAAACGTGTGTAGTGGCTACACCTTTACAAAAATCACAGTTATTATAGATACATTTTGCTTCATTAAAATTTTCTTCGGCAACTGCCGCCTTAACAAGATCGGCGAATCTATCTGAATACCCATTACAAGCTGAAAATCTCAAAGCAAAAAATGCAGATTTGTCTTTGTTAATCCTTATACCCGTTTTTGCCATCTGTTTATTATGTAAATCATGTTTAAAAACTATATAAGATCTTTGTTTATATGGATAATATCCGATTTCTGATAAATACATGATGATATTTTGGTATATAGGTCTGCTTTCATCATTAAGTCTTGATAGAAACTCGTTTACTAAATCTTCTTGCTTTTTTGTTTTCATCTTATAAACGTCCTTTCACATAAATATGACTAAAACCATAACGCCTCATTGTATTAATTAATTCATTCCCACTCTTTCCCTTATTCCTATGTCTTGCATTAACCCCATAATATATGCCATATCACTATCCAAATGATCAAATTTATCGGCTTTTAGTCTAGCAATATAGGCAACCATAAATACGAAAAATGAATATAATTAGTTTTTCTTTTTAATTGTGATATACATTATAGTTGGAAAGTCCGGTTGAATTGAAGTAATGCCACTGTCTAGCATAGTCAAATTATTTTCTGAAATCTCCTTAAATAAAGTCTCAAAACTGACCATTCTGCACGATGTACTCGCAATTAATAATTCTTTTCTTGTAGCTTCGTGTATCCGTTTTTGTAAATTGAAAGCCTGCGATATATCAGTTTTTCTTTCTTCCATTCCATCTCCAATGGAGCATATTAAAGCAATTCCTGATTCATTTAATTGATCATATATAAACTTATAAAAGGATTGTCTATCTTCATCTTGAACTAACATATGTATAACAGAAATAGCATAAATAAAATCAAATTTATCTTGAAGTCTATCAGTCAAACAATTTAACACTTGATAACAGTCTTCCTGTTCTGGATGATTTTTCTTGCAAAAATCTATCGCAGCAGGTGAAATATCAGTAGCTAATACATTAAATCCTTTATTAAGCAAATATTTAGCATCTCGACCTTCCCCACATCCAATTTCAAGTATATTGATATTATGATTGTCGAAGTAATGGTTAATAGTATCAATTACAATTTTAGAATTGTTATCAGAAAACCATGTAAGTGATTCTTTATGTACTTGTTTGTATCTATCATCATATGCTTCATAATACTTTTTAGATTGTTCCATGCTTTTCCTTTCATTTTTATGAAAAATAAATTCTATCTAATTGTAATAGTTTTGTTTGACATTGTAAAATATTGTGTAAGATGTTTACTGAAGATTTAGTTAATAAACTTTAAATTCGGTACACGAAAATGATTCGTCAAAATCAATCTCTTTTATTCCGCAAAAAGGTATATTAGGTTCAAAAGCAAACCGTCGTATCACAATACCATGTGTTACAACAATTATTTTTTTGTAATCGCTATATCGTAAAAGAGCCTTTTTAGCACGGTTAAATACATCTTCAAGGTTTTCAAACTTTATTTCACTATTGTCTGGGCAAACTCCCTTATGTTCTATGCAGAATCTATTTGCTTTTGAAGCTTGTTCTTTCGATGAATATTGAAAAGACAAATCTGGCATCCATTCGTGTAGATCCAGTTCGATTTTTATGTTCAAATTCCTATTTTTAGATATAATTGCTGCTGTCTGCAACGCACGTGTATATGGAGAAGAAACAATTATTTCGGCATCGTTCAATCTGCTGTCCAATGAAGCATTTTCAGCAATCTGGACACCATTTTCAGTCAGCTGAGCTAAATCTATTCCATGTCCTATAAATTTTCTTTCTTCAACAAATGAGTAATCCGGTTCACTGTGTCGCATGAAGACAATTTTCTGCATAATATATCAACCTCCGTTTATATAAAATAATTTGTAGTTTGCCTTTTTAAACGATTGCGAAGTAATCCCCTCGATAATTTGGAAGCAAGGTTATTTTTTATAATACATTTTATAAACGTCGTCATCCTGTTCACTGCCAGATATTGTAATCTCTGCATAGTTATCAAACCACTTAACATTTACATTTTTTTCGGATGCACGAGCTCCATCATCACTAATAAAATATATAACTGATTCTAATTCCTTTTTATTACCATCAAGCAGTGTTATTTTTACTTTAGTTTTTCCAAAAGGCCATTCTGGATCTCCAATAGCTTGCAACAAAACGGTATAATTATTAGCTGGGTTCGTGTATTCCGAAACATTAGTAACTTCAATTTTCGTTTTAAAAATATTACAATAAGCAAAGATAACTAATATAATAAAAAATGTTACTACAAAAATCGGTATAATTTTAATTATTTTTTTCATATGATTTTCCACCTATAAATAAAAATTTTGTAAACTGGCTCTAGATTTAATTGCTCCTTGATCAACCCACTAATTTCTGTTTTCCTATTTTCCACTTACAAGAATATCCATAAGCTCGATTACTTTTACAGGTATACTTTTATATATATCAAACACACGATTGTAAACTAAACTAATAATACAAATTGTTAATTGTCGACTACTAGTTCATTCCTGCTCGCTTAATGCTATAAAGGAATTTACTAATTTTGTTCTCATATTGATCATAAGTATTTATTAGTTTATTATATAAATTGTAACTACAAGAATTACACATAACCCCAAGGGGCCAATGGTTGCAGGGAAACCTTTATACCATTTATATTTATAGATTCTACTAATAATAAGCAAGTTTATTATCACTCCAATTATGATAGCTATGATAGCACATAATCCAATGGATTTACCGTATGTTGTATGTATTGAGGCAAAAGCAATCGAATAATTCAAATAATCCCCGAAGCCTTTTGTAGCCACAGGCTTTCCTGTCTTAAATGAACGACCATAAACAAGCAGTCGTGGCAACCACTTATTGCTATTTATCAATTTTGCATTTGCAGTCTTTTTTCCTATACGTGAAAAGCTAAAAACATCAATAGTACAAACATATATCATCATAGGTAATAATATTTCTATGTAGATAAATCTACCAATCACAACACCACATGCCATAACGCAAATAAGGCAAATCCAACTATATACAATCATATGTTGATTAGCATCTTTTCTTGTTATCATTAAGACAAAAACAATGATAGACAGCAAACCCAAGACGTACCCAATATCTTTATGTAAAAATGTCGAAATTGTGTAATTAACAATTGCCCATATGACAATATGAATTATCATATGTATACTTGCTTCATTAAATCTCTCCCTAAAATCAACTAATTCTTCATCAGTCCTTATTCCCAAATACACCCTCCCCTTTAACTAATAAACACTCCATTAAAATAAATATCTGTAATTCACAATAGTAAACGCCACCGAATTAAACTCAGTTTGCGTTATACATTTCATTTAGTACTAAGTTTCCATATTAGACTGTAAACTAGTGTACAATATATAGGAACTATTGCAAGATACAAGATGATATTTATAGGGATAAAATTCATTGTGTTTGATACTTCACCAAACTCTAAAAAATAGCGACATATTAAGCCAATAATTGTGAAGAATAATGTCACTGCCGTACTACAATTTCTTTTCTACTAACTAATAATCCTGTAAAACATAGCCCTATGATACCATAGCAAGTTATAATCATTAATCCTTTTGAGTAATCAAATGGAAATAACTCATTTGAAAATGGAAATGCAAAACACCCATTAAAAATAATATAACTTATCACTACTATCCAAGTTATCGTTTTATGTTTTTTAATATGTTCACGTAATTCATTCACAGACAAACACCTCTTACGATATGGAATAAACCAATCGTAGTTTATTCTTATTAGATTGATAGTTAGGATACAAAATTTTTATTCTATCTTTTCACAATATACTTTCGTCACTCTTTCGCAGTGTAACAGACCGTTCACACTATTACGATCAAACGCTGCATTTATTGCAGCAATATGTTCTTCATATCCTGGGTCAGTAGGCAGTGGAACGTCATCCTGGGATGCGATGTAAGCAATCCAGCTATCTCTTGTATAATCCATTGGATTAGGGAATTCCCAAGTCGATGGCTTTGAGAAAAATGCATCAACAGTCTTTTGGCTAATGTGAATCATCTCTCCGCCAGGCGTAAGGTTATAAATGGCTAAAACCAATCCACCGGGCCTGACGATACGTTGGCATTCTGCGCGGAATGCATCTAAATTGAACCAATGCAATGCATGAGCGACGGTGAGAATGTCAACACTGTGATTAGGGAGTGTTGTGGTTTCTGCGGTACCATCTATAATCTTTACATTTGAAAAAGGAGCTAGTGTAATGGCAAGTTGTCCACGCATATCTGCATTTGGTTCAACGGCAAATATAGAATAGCAACTCTCTGCCAGTTTCACCGTAAACTTTCCCGTCCCTGCACCAATATCCGCGAATACTGCACCTGGTGGTGCAAGCCCTAAAATTGCTTCAATGGCCTCCTTGGGATAACCAGGGCGTCCGATGGCATAAGCTTCCGCCTTGCCGGTAAAATTATCTATGCTCATTTTAGTTCTCCTTATAAATATATTTAATTTCTTGTAAACGCTTATACTTCCTACCCTAAACAAAACTCCATAACATTTTAAACTACTTCGTTATCCAACAGATAAATGGTGTAATTTCGTTGTTGCTTAACAGACAGCAAGGAATGTCAGTCTTCTATGTACATAAGCTTGTCTCGTTGTGAATCTAAATACACTAGTTTTACTTAAAACCTCTTTTTATTCTCTGTGCACATTCATGTAATGTCATTTCATTGGTATCAACTACAATGTCATAACCATCAAGTGGATAAAGTCCTTGTTAGACTTGCCATTCAGCATTTCCAATTTCCCTGTCCCCGCGGCCTTCTTCACGTCTCTTTAATTCTTCCAAGGAACACACCACTTTTACAAGTGTAATTGGATAATTCTTTAATTCATTTATACAAGAATCAAATAGAATTTGCTCTTTTCCATCATCTTGATTTAGAACAACATGGTCAACAATAACATTTAATCCCATGTCAGTATACGTTTTTATTGTATGATACATTGCTTCTACTGCCTTATGCCATAAAGTATCACTGTCAATCCCATTAAAAATACGAATTACCCCTGAACATTGGAAATTGTCATCTTCATGTTATGAAAATACGATTCGTTGTTATTTTAACTCTTTTCTCATAACAACTCTATTCTCTTGATCAGCAACTTTGACAAATCCAGCCTTCTCATACAGCCGGAGAGGACCTGTACAATCCCATTCAAATCGCTCGTCGCGTATAACGGGAAACCCCTCGACAGCGATATAGCCTTCGGCTCTCGCATCGTCAATCACGCGCTGCAAAAGTGCAGTGGCAATTCCTTTCCCGCGATATTCAGGAGCAATCTCAAAACACACCACGGCCTTTTCTAGTTTATCAGCCGGTGCGTAAAAACGCTCGCCGCTACACGACTCGGTGGGGAAGTTCGCTTTATCGTTTGCATTGCACCAGCCTATAGCAACACCGTCATCAAAAGCCAGGTATCCCTTTAGCACGCCCGAATCAATCTGTTGTTGGGCGACCTTACGAGATACAAGGCCTATGTCAATCTCGTCACCTATGCCGAACTCAGCTTTTTCCTGCTCCTTGGACATTTGATAGACCTGACAATAACATCGATACGGGGAATTATCTGTGAATGCTCGATTATCGAAGAAGTCAAAGTAATCGACAGAAAGCCCCGGTGTTAGTGGTTTAATAGTTATATTCATGTTTACCCCCTATAAATAATCAATAGTAAAGACAATAAATTCAAATTTATTTCTGTTTTTCTATAACAATGAAAAATGGGCACTCTCGATAATTGATTTCATTTGGCATAAGCAAAATGGGTGTCCAGCAGGATCAATCATAACTCTCCAATCATTAGAAAACTGCTCATCTGCAATTTTTGCTCCACAATGGATTGCATATTGAACTGCCTTTTCTAAATCATTAACGGCGAAATCCATATGTGCCATCTGCTGTTGAGCTTCAGACTCTTGCGGCCACACAGGCGGTATGTACTCAGGATTCCGTTGAAACAATATACTAGGATATGTTCCCTGATTGGTTCCTGGAGCGTAAACACATGCCCAGTCATCATCGATAAACAGTATTTCCCACTTGAGCAACGCTGCATAAAATTTTGCTAATTCATGCGGGTTTTTGCAATCCACCGTAAATGAGTACATTTTGATTTTCAATTCATCATCCATAACACTAATACCTCCTAAATTAAATAAACTAATCTACTGACAATAATTTGTCTGTTACTTTTACATTATCTATTACCTACATAAACATAAGTGAAATTTAGTTCGTAATTAAAATTGATTGTAAACCAAGGTTTTTCATTTACCATAGTAATCATCTCTAAGCAAACCATACAAATAGTAATCACAAAATGTTAAATTCATTTTTCCTTGCCTTATCATTCCTTCTCTCATAAAACCACATTTTTCAAGGACTCTACAGGATGCGATATTTCTTGTATCCACGTCAGTCCATAGTTTTTGTAATTCTGTTTCTTCAAAACTAAATTCAACAACACATTTTAAAGCTTCCGTTGTAAAACCTTTTCCCCAATATTGTTTTGAAACTCTATATGCAACCTTAGCCATTCTGTTATTTTCTATATTGATAACATAGATTTCACCTATTACTTTCATATTTGATTTTAAGACAATACCCCAAACGAAATCTGGGTTAGGTTTTCTTTTTATATTCGGACGTGGGTCATCAAACCTTAATTTTGGCTCTAGTTCATTCTTATTAGCAGATCTACCCCAGTATGTATATAGTTCAGAATCAGGTAACCACTCTTCTAAGTCCGAAATGTCATTAACAGTAATAGGCCGTAAAATTAAGTTATCCGTGTTCAAAATTGGTTTATCTATTAAATAATCTTTTATTACCATAACTTACCCTCATTTCCCAGTTTATAAATTATCTTTACTTGAGAACATATAATAATAGTGAATTTAATAACAATGCAAACTTGCTCATTATTCAATTAATAGGAATCCATTCCCACCATAAATAATGATATTCTCGTTCAAACACCTTATATTTTTTATTACATTTCATGCAATTCACAATGTAGTAATCGATGTAATTACTATTTTCTATATGTATAATATCTTGAATAATCATATTTCCATTTTTCTCTTCATGACTTGGATTAGAATCTTCTCCAAGCAAACAACATGAGCATCCTGTGTCTTTCTTATAAAACTCTATGATCTCAATTGCTTTATCAATAAACCTTTGGTTTGGTACAATAAGGCCACCCATATTTAGCCCTCTGGTATTTGTTCTAATATCTTCTAGATACGGAATGAATTCTTTCATTCTTTCGTTATCTTGTCCTAAGGATATTATATTACAACTCGCTTCCCAAACTTTATGCGTATCATGTGATAAAATATTTTGTAATATTTCCATAGTAGTTTTTGTACTTTTAATCATTTTACTAGCTCCTAAACCTTCAGATTTACTAATCCTTAGCCATGGAATCTCCTTATACTAATTCTTTTTGCTTATATTACAGTTATTTATCCTTCATAGATAGTAAAAAACGAAGTGATTCTTCCTTCGGGATGACAATTATCTAATAATCCAAACTCTGGGTCATAATATTTACCATAATAGTATAAAACCCAATGTGTATATCCAGCATTCATATGTAAAGTTAATATAGAAAAGTCTGATTGAACTGGATTTTTCTTAGATATACGTACGTTTTTCTCGGCATGTTTTATTCCATATAAGTCAAGCACCGCTATTAATTGCCCTATGTTTGTTGATCCATTCGTTTTCATATCTTTAATTACTTCTTGAATATCTTTGCCTGTTATCATAGCAATACATGCTTGTCCACAGGTTTAAAGGCGGCTGCATTACAAGTTTCATAATCTAATACTCCTTATTTTTTTATTATTTAAAGAGTCTATAATTTTCTCCACGCATATTGCATTTCATCAAATAAGGATGTTTTATTTCCTAATGCATTAATTTCATCTAAACATAGTTCAACTGCCTTTTCTATATATTCATCTGCCATCTTATCTGTAAAGAAGAATATCTCTCCCTCTTTATAAGGAATAAAATCATTTTCTAAACCATTCAACAATTGTTTCAGGTCAAATGGATAAATTTTATTTATCTCTTCATCCTGAAAGGTATCTGATATGTCAATATTATTTAGTAAATTATATTTATCAATTACATATGTATTAATTAATCGATAATCATTATGTAATTTCTGAACATTACCTGGAATTGTTGGGTTCCAATTATGGTCATTGTAAACAAATCTTCTGTAAACGATATCTTGAATTAAGTGTAAATAATAGCCTAAATACAAATCATTTGTACGAATCTTGTCCATGAACATTGTTCGAAATTTAGTTAGATTATATGTTTTTTTCGTTCCATCGCATACATTTTCTTTAAAATGACTAATATCTGTCGAAGGTCCATTGATGTTATATGCGTCGGGTAAAATAGTGCCCAAATACATTTTATTTGCATCTTGAAACATAATGTTTTGTAAGATTATTTTCGTAATTGCTAAATGTATTATTCTTGATGCCATTTAATATTCCTCCCCATAATTCAACTTTGTTTATATCTATTGTTCATACAAATAGCTTTTTACTTTTTACCGCCTATATAAACATAGTAGGAAGTTGGTATTAACATGGATGGCTTTCATACTGTTCTAACTTATTTTTATAATAATCCAAACTGAACAAAATAAAGCTCATTTTATTTTCTCCTACCACATTTTGTTTTCTTTATCAATCTATTTAGATTTCCAATAACGCAGATCATTGATGTTTCTAAATTACTCCTAGTGGGAAGTATATCATTCGATAAGTTAGAAACTATCGCCCTTCCAACCGAAAATGTTCTGCTAACTTACTCATAGTTTCAAGTCGCGTATCGATCGATGTATCTTCTCGGATTATTGTGAAAAACCCGCTATTTAAAAATTCATCATAGCATTCCTTGCTATTAATTTTTGCTAAACACTCTTTGAAGTTAGCCATAGTTTTTTCAGGGTTTTTAGAAAGCTGAATTTGTCCTAAAAGGAATTGTTTTTCAGCATCATCTCTGTCAAAAAATCTATCGATTGACATGGATTGCGGAGAAAGCATTATGGCTACATGGTGATAGTCAGCTATCTCACGCAACACGTCCAATGGTATGTTGGTATCAACGATTACCTTTTGACCTTCTGGAATGCGCAGCAGTTCAGCAATTTCAATTTGTGCGGCTTCCCGTGAAGAACCATCTATCCACCTTGCATATTCGTCCGGTGTGCGATTAAGAAACTCCTGCCAGTCTTTCATTGTCCTAAAATAACTAAGATTAGGCTGATATTCGGGCGTTATAAACTTATCGCAGTTCTTGCTATGATAATTTTCACCACAGTGAACCATGTTGTACTTTTCGGCAAGCATTGCAACCATAGTTGATTTCCCGGCGTATGCAGTTCCATTAATAAAATATACATTCCGTAAGTAATAACGTAATATATTACTTTCAATTTCAATCTTCATATTTGTCTAACCTCATTGTTAATATCTGCAGTAACTTGTTTAAGAAGAGCGATGACTTTTCAGACTTCAGGTTTTACTCGTTCAGCTAAATTAGCATCCATAACTTTTTTAAGATATGAAGTCATATTCCCATCTTCTTGTTGATTATAGGTACAGGTAAAATAGTCTGCCACTTGCAACGCAAGATAACGAAACAACTCACATGCAGTAAAAACTGAATTCCAAAGGTTTATATAATTACTGTCGCTGTAAGTTTTAAGATATTGATCATATAGTTCCGATGGTAAATAACGTTTGAAATATTTACCCATTTTACCCGAAGATACACTGAATTCAGTGATGACACCAATATACCAACTAACCATTTGGTTCAGCATATCTCTCACATGACAGTTAAACATTTCCATGGCATACGGCAATTCATCTCTTGCTATTCCTTTTGCAACGTTATTTAGGCACCACCAAAATTCATTACATGTATCATGAAAGAGTTTTTCATTGGGTTGTTTTACATTAAAATATGACTGAGAAATAGATAAGTGCGGTATAAACCCATGTCCATTGTCTTTATCAAGCAAAACAATAGCAGGTTCACCATCATCTATATATGGTGTGAACTCTATACTTAAATCAATTCTGTTGCCATCATCAAAAATCATTAAATATGTAAAATGGCCATCTCCACAAGGCGGTAATTTCGGGTGTGTCATTAATTCGGGAAGTTGCATGATTGCAGGTTGACCAAAATTTAAATTTATCCACTCTAAATTGTTATAATAAGGTTTGATATCAGATACAAAATACACAATATCATAGTCTTGATATATATCTTTAGGAGCATATTCACACGCACGCGAGCCACTTAGCATAACTACTCTTATATTTTCATCTTTGTTAGCCACGTTTATTATCAAGTTTAACATTTCACTCTCTGTTCTCATTTTAAATCCCCTAATTTCTCTAAATTATAGTATATAATGTATATCCCATTAATTCTTAATCAACATCTTCAAAGGTAATTTTACGTTTCAGTCTCTTAGTAATATTGTTACTGGTGGTATTTTTCTTCACTGTATTGAGTTATCAATGGTAAATCGAAGTTTATACATTAGAAAAAGAAAGTTAACTAGTCAGAGAATACTAATTTTGTGTAATTATAAGTGGATATTCTCGTGATCTTTAATTTCATAAAGCCCAATAACATTAGGTATATATTTATATACTTCTCTTCTTTATTCAAGTCTTTATAAATTAACGAAGATTTAATACATATTTTCTTCCACAAACTCATCAATACAACTTACAACCTCATTATTATTTGACCAATACATATAGTGTTCTGCCCCACGGATCGTAACAAGCTTACTATTCGTAGACCATGATGAAAGATTTTTCTGAACTTCAAACCATTTCTGTCCGCTATCTGAAGAAAGAACAAGAATTGGTATATCGCCCAATGATTTACCGTTAAGAACTTTCGTCGCATTTTCATTTATAAGTTTAATCGTATTAAGACTTGATGGATTACCAGCGAATCGATAATACATAATCTTATCAATATCCTTTAACTCTTCCGGTAGTTGACGGTTCCTTTTGTTCTCGCCATACATTGGCAAAAAGAGTCTACATTCTCCGAACATACGATTGATACCAACTGCCCTTGTAAATGCCATACTTCGATTCACAATTCTTGCACCCAGTTCCGAATAAGTACTGTAATACTCTGGACTTCCAGTATCTAAAAATATAATTCCTTTCACTTTTTCTGGATATGCTTGTGCAAAGCCAATCGCCTCTAAAGAGCCGAGAGAATGACAAAGTAAAACAATGGACTTATCTGGGGCTGCTGACTCAACTATAGCAGAGAGTTCTGCAGTAAGATTCTCAATGCTACGTTCTGATTTCGTATCTGAACTCCAACCACTTCCAGCGTGATCAAATGTGATAGTTTGTCCTTTGGTAGATAGCACATTTTGAAGATTGTAAAAATCAGTATACGCAGATGGTGTCCCTGAACCCGTAATAAAAACAAATGCTGTCTTTCCATTACCTTTCGTGTAATAATGAGCTTTGTATGATTCAGTATCAACATATTCACCAACAGCTGCATATTTATTATATTCCATTCTATTCATGACAGATTGCCATGTTATTCCTGCAATCAGCAAACTAGATAAAATACCTAGTACAATAAATTTCTTGGTTTTAACTCTCTTCTTCATCGTACCTCTCAACTCTTTAAATATTAGGCTCATTAAATGTACATTTTAAATAAATTATCAATATAAAACAAAAAGCATTATAATGTGATAAATTTATTGTGTAGTGAATTATTTTTAATAATTTATCATATTTATTATTTTATTACTTAATATGAATTTCTTAAAGCTATCTGGCACTCCATTTATTGCTGTTACTTGCAGATAAATTTTACACGTTGTGTTTCTTTTGTATAAAGAATTGCAAACAAATTCTACCATTTATTTTAAACTAAATTACAAAATTTTACCATATTTATTTTGATTAATTACTTTTTAACTAAACACATCTTGTAAAATGGATTACGATTCCTTACTCGATTAATTTTCAAATAGAAACATATACTTAATTACAAAAAAATAATGCACCTATTAGTCAGGCACATTATCTCTTATATCACTGTTATTTACATTACCTTCACGAAAACAACTTTAACTTTGTCTTTAAATAGCTCGTTATCAGCATAATGGGAAGTTACTGTAATTTTATATTCGATTAAGTATGGAGCTTCTCCAGGTATCATAATCTTTTACCACTTTAGAAGTAAACTCCTCAATTGCTTCAATAGAATAAAATAGCGGCTGTGCCAAAGGGTTTTTAATGTGATAATTATTCGCGCGGTTTAAAAAATCAATAATATTTTCGACTCGAATTACATCAGTTTTTATGTATTTCAAGATATTGCACCCTATCATATCTTCCCAAATCCTTTTGCTCCAATCATGATAATGGTAGAGTCGTGCGCTTAACAGGCCTATTTCGTTTCTATATGGAAGAAACCAATCATCAGAGCTATGATTGTGTATAAATTGTTGCCGCATATCTTCATCCCATTTCCAATCAACGAATAAGTGTAACAATATGCCTTCTGAAAACCAATCATCTTTTTCAACTGATTTTGCAAATTCAATTAAAGCTATTTGTCTATCGTGTTCATTTCTAAGATGAAATTTGTCCCTTTCTTTCCAATCAATAATAGAATCAGGTGCGATATTTCCCACCCAAAATTCTGCTGATAAATTAGGGTTATATTTATAAGCAGTTATTAAATGAACCATCGAAGATGGCATTAACATCACCTCTTTCTTTTAAAATCATATGTATGCTTTGTATTTCGCGTTGTCTTTTAATGACTTCTTAATAAACATAATGTACGTTAGTTTATGAGAAAGAATGCTTTATATAAGCCTACATAAGTTATGCTGATTAGATATTAAAAATTCTTAATTAAAATTGCATTGCTGAGAGTATTTCCTGCGATAATAATGGCAATTGCTATAATGATTGCACCTATAATGATTTGATTTTCTTTTAAAAATTCTTTCAACACACTTACCCCCATTTCTTTGTATCCATTGATTCGCTATTGTAAACAATTGTGAATTAATCTCGTTTGAAATTATCTTATATTAATTTATTTTAATTCGTCTTTCCATTCACCATCAATACTATACCAATAATGCTCACTTATGTCTTCTTCTAAAAAGACTCGCAACATTCGATCCATTCCATCAGCTAATTTCATTTTATTTAGTGTATCTAATCTAGTCCAGTAAACTTCTCCTTCATCGGAAGAAGTAATATCACCTGAATATCTATTTGTTTTATAAAATAGAACTACATACCTTGAGCCATCATGGTGCGGCCACTGTTTAATGCCGCATAGTTGTGGGCTTAAAATGTATAATCCTGTTTCTTCATAAACTTCTCTTATTACCGAATCAGTAAATGACTCATTTTTTTCAATATGTCCCCCTGGAAAAGTAATCCCACTCCAACTCGGATCTTTCCTATCTTGAACCAGTACATTTCCAACATTATCATAAATCATACACATATTTGTGAATATGACCTTTTCGCTCCTATCCATTTGCCGCTCCTATGAATCTCATTCGTTTTCATTTTAATCCTAAAATTGTGTTTGGAATTTATCTACTTCATATAAAACTTATTCAGAGAAGTTTTTTACAACTTACAATCTGCTCACATTTATAATGTAGTTTTAGCATCTTCTAAATGTGAGATGTTTAAAACACGATATTCAATCCAACCCATATGCATACCCCAGCACCTATCATGAGCGCTATACTAATCAAAAGAGGTGTTTTTATATATTTCTGATTCTTAATATTTTTTTAACATCATCCAACTGCTCTGTATTTAAGACTCGGTATTGAACCCAGCCTCCATTGCTTGTTCTATGATAATTATTAAGACACTCTTGGGCGTAAGGTAATACTTCCTCATAAGCCTTTTTTATTTGGTCGTCTGTCAATCTCATCACTACTGTAAATGCATCTTTTTCTGCGATAATAGTACCAAAGAATTTTGATTTACTTTTAAACCCTACTCCCCACCCGCGTGCATTGCTATCGCTCGAAAATCCTAATTTCTTTTCTGCATTTAACTCATTTGTTATAAATAAATCAATATGTTCAAACAGCCCTTTACAAACACCGATATGCGAAATTAAATCTTCTATTGTAGGCATACTGTTTTTGTCTAACATTCTTTCGTACATTTTTCAACCTCCACTAAAATAAATAATTGGTATCATATAATATCTTAATAATGACAGCTTAATAAATATAATTGGAAATCACAGCAAGTCACCATATTTGAATTAGTTTAATTTGTATTTTCTAAATAAATTATTTCTTTTCCTTTTTGTTTCGCATATTCTATTTCATTTTTTACACTTTCTCCAATATAACCATCAACATTTACAACAAAAATTGCATCTGACAAATCGATTTTTATTTTATGTAATTCACCTAAAAGATCTTTTTCATATTCTGTAAAATCTCTATCCATAACATGAGGTATAATTCCTATTACAGCATATTTATTTTCTAATTCTAATCTTTCAGACATCTCTTGTATTTTACTCCAAAACCTTACTGATCCACATATTGTTACAACTTTTTTCTTCACAACTATATCTCCTCGCCTGTTAATCTTAAATATAATGGGCAATTGGTAAAAATTCCTGACATTTATTAATCCCGAGAATATAGTGGAATTTAATACCGTTTTATCTCTAACCACCCACGCGTATTATTACAAATGCCTGCATATTCCAAAATAGCGCATACCGCAAATACTGGATCAAATGTAGATTCACCTTCTATATGTCCATAATAATTCATCGCAATACAACCACAGACTGTATCATGCGTGCACTTTCCTTTTCCAACTTTATTCTCTTTACCTCTGCCACTACCTTTGAAGGCTTTTCCGCCGTTTTCTTATAAAAAATCCATAACAAGATTAAAGCAGTTTAAGCCCAACTTCTGGCTTTTTAGTGCGGTTTGAGATTCTATATAGGAATCATTATCACCAAGTGAAATTATAAAGGTTTTCCCCTGTTATGTTTCAACAATAATGGAACCCTGATTTTGTTTTAGTATATTACATATTATTTCTGATGCCTTTTAATATTGTTCTCCTTTTGCATCTTCATAAAACCAATTTTATAATTTACTTACTTGATTTACTAAACATAATGGGAAGTTTAGTATCCCTACAAATTCCGATTACTATAAGATTGTTTATAATTTATGCATTTGAGTTATTAACTCTAAAAGTATTTATTTCCCTTCGAAAATTCCTATTTTCATATATTTCAATTGCTTGGGCTGCATATTCTTTGGGATCAAATCCATTATATATAAAAGCTCTATTAATCCCTAACGTTTCCAAATACTTCTTAATATCATTTCGCAATTCTGATGGAATAAGTATTTTGATTAACTTGTTTCTAAATGCAGTATAATAATCAATTGGCCAAATATTTAAACCATGTATAGTAAAATTCCCTTTTTGATTATGTAATCGTACATCAATGTCTTTTCCTTTTATGCACAACGGAGAATAAGGGCGATCTCCTGTATTTAAAAATGCTTTCATCACGTCATGATATTTATCTATATCAATTGGATCATTTACATTTTCAAAATCTGCACTCATTTTATTAAATTCACAGGGATTTATAACATAAACAGCTGATAAATTACTGGATAATTCGTATCTTCCAATATCATTATGTGAATTATATATCGAATCATCTTTTGATAAGTCTGCAAACGGAATCATATCTTGAGATTCTTCAGTAGCGAACCAAAGCGCAACAAAAAAATCAGTTGTCCAATCTAATAATGGTGTAGGTAGTCCATAATGTTGAGCTATAAAAGCCAATCAAAATCTGTGTTTGCATTAATTATTTCCTTATTTGATACTACATCCTTAAACACATCTAACATTCTCATGAAATTCGGAAATATATATTTATCGCCACTATCATTAAATCGTATTTTATTTGGATCCACATATTCTCCAAATTGGTCAAATATAACTTCTGCGTTTCTAATAACTTTAGGCACTGCTCGATAACTTGCTTTAGAAACACCCCTAAACCACATTAAAGATTGCCACTCCTCTGATAATTTCTTCATATCATCAAGGCTTTCTATTAAAATAATCTCTTGTAAATCATCTGACCTTTCAAATTCTTTTCTTATCATAATGCAATATTTCCTTTTTTTAATATTATTTTTTTCAAGTATCCAATCCAAATTTGTCATTGGTTATTATGAACTAATATACCACCATCTTCTGATTATTCCGCTAACATGTTTCAGTGTAATCCATTAGATATAAGGCAAAACTCTTGAAAAGGAGTTGATCATATGCAATCAAATAAATCATGCCAAATAGTTGAACAGTACCTAGCTTATCTCATTACAATTAAAGGTCGTAGCAAAAACACAGTACTTGAATATCGTTTAGATCTTTTACAATTCTTTCACTTTATTGATATAAGCCGTTCACAAGAACATATGGATTTTCAATTCGTAAATATTTAATTCATTGGTTCCATTACGCTTGGTGATATGTATGCATTTCTCGCCTACTGTCAAGATACTCTTCATTCTTCACCAGGTACAAGAACAAGAAAAATCATTTCCATCCGACAGTTCTGGAAGTACCTTAAAACCAAAGTTCATCTTATGGATAATAACATTACCGAAGAATTAGAAACCCCCAAACGGCCAAAGCGAATCGTCAGATGTCTTACACTGGAAGAATCGGTACGTTTACTCATTGAATCCAGTTCAAGCTCTGTTCGTGATAATTGTATAATTACAATTTTTCTGAACTGTGCTTTGCGGCTATCAGAGCTATCATCATTAAATATCGACCAAGTTACCTCTGATGTATTATCTGTCATCGGGAAGGGAAATAAGGAATGGAAAATTTTTATTACCCCAGCTGTCAAACAATCATTATCAAAATGGCTCTCCATACGGAAATCTATGACTATTAATACCAATGCACTTTTTATTTCACGTAACGGAGGACGTTTGACAACACGAGCGATACAAAACGTGGTTTTAAAGCATATTGTTACTGCCGGGATAAATCCAGAAGGTCTATCCACACATAAACTCAGGCATACCGCAGCTACATTAATGAACAAATATGGGCGTGTTGACATCCGTTCTTTGCAACAACTTCTCGGACATGAAAGTATTGCAACAATAGATATCTACACTCATGTAGATGAGAGTCAATTGCAAGCTGCTGTCAATTCCAATCCTTTAGCCATGATGTTCAATTGAATATCATGGCTTACTAAATATAATGCGGAGTTGGGTATTGGGGGTGACCACAATAATTAGCCAATATCCAGGTTGTTCGATTTATCTAATAATCTTAAATTCTTCTAAAAACAAGTTCGGGATATTTTGGCGATCATCATAATTGTAAATTGGACTAACTTTATCAAAAATTTCATTTAAATTTGGTTGATGATCGCTTGTGAGCACTCCTTCAGTAGTCTGTCCAGCTACTTGAATAAGTCTTTCTAAGCTATCTTTTGAAATATCTGGAGAGATAAAATAGTCTTCACAATATGCAAAAACAATGTAATTAAGTACACATAGTTGTTCAGTTTCTGTCAATTTTTTAATTTGTTTAAAAAACCGTGAATATCGTTTAACACCATTTTTTATAAACATTATAATAACACTTTTATCCTTTAAAGGTAAAACAGATAAGTATACACTTTCTATGACATATTTGGGATCAAGATTATGAATTTCATTTATTGGATTTCCCTCTAAATCATTAAATAAGGCGATCGCGCCTTGAAAGGCAATTGGAATTGTATATGGTAGCTCTATATGAATTGGAACATAATAGTCACCTTCAAATGGTTTCATATTACGTTTAATTCCGTGTTCAAAACACGCATTATATTCTTTTAAGTCCATATCTGAAACTCGCTTTTTTGACTCTACCCAATAATCTGGCATACCTATTCCTAACATTAAGTCATAGAGGTTCACTTCAATTAATCTTTTACTTATATTCTTGAGGTTATTCTTAATTTCCATTTGTGCTAGCATTTTAGTTGTTATCTTATTATTATAATTATCTGGATTCTCATAATCGCTAAAAACTTTACTATCGCAATCACGGCAAATCAAATGAAATGTTCCTGATTCATTTATTCCCTTATCTTCTTTTAATACTGGAAGCTCTAAGATAGTATTTGAGTAGTAGACATTTCCATTTTTTGCAATATTTCTTAAGCAAAACTGTGGAATTGTATGGGAGTTGCAAAAACTTGTGCATGGTTTTTTACAAATATAACAAGTGTTTTGCTTTGCTTGTGTTTTTGCCTGTTTTAGTAAATCATTTGTCTGTTTTTTTGCAGCTATCATTCTGTCTTTCGAAATTCCACTTGTATCTGGAATGTCATTAAGTCTAAGCGGCGAATAAAAGTCGTACATATAAGTACCTCCTAAAATATTCTTAACACTCAATTTGCATTCAAAATATTAACAATTTAACTTCTCATTATTGCTATTATACGTACTCTATTTTCATAGAAAATTTCTATAAAATAGTATGTAATTATATAGATATACAAACAAATATTACCATCTATTTTATACCTAATTACAAAAAATTACCATATTTATTTTATTAATTACATAATTCAACAAAACATATTTCTTATTATTTATTTAGATAGATCAAAATGTAGACAAAAAAATAATGCACCTTTTTTTCAGGTACATTATTTTTGATTTCACTTTTATTTTTTCTTCACGATAAAAAACTTTCTCCACTGCTACTCTGTTATTGCATTTAATTTTCTAATTATCATAACTCCCACCATCACAAACCATCCTGCGAAAAGCACCTGTGTCACAAATATCAAACCTTTTCCAAACAACCATGGGAACGAACCAACTAAATCCATAATTCCTACCACAAATCCCACATATGCAGTAAGCTTACCTAATACACTTTTTCTTATCACAGAACACAAAAGAATGGTTGCAATACTCATCACAAGACTGACCATGTGCATGCCACCATAATAGGTACTGATTACCAACTTATGAATATCTGGCGATAGTTCAAGATTATATACTGGATAGACTAATCTTCCCAAAATAATAACTAAGAATAGATTCATTGGTATTGAAGCAGCCAAAAGACCACATCCAAATATTGTTTTGTTTTTATTCACTTTAACCAATATTTGGTACAACGCTGCGATGGAAGGTAACATAAATATGGTAGCAAAGAAAGAAATCTCATCTATCATAGAGATATTAAAACTCCATACCTTAATCCATTCCATCAACTCTGTATCCACTACTGGCGGTTTTGGTATGGGTAGAGCAAATAAATATTGAGCTAACAGGAGAATTCCAGCAATGATTAATGTAAATCCTCCATATCTAACAACACTATTTTTATGATTCATTAGTCCCTTTTCCTTCCTTAAGTTATTATCTTAAAATGTGCTTTCTCTTTCGTCAATTATATTGACTTTTCAAATCTTTCTAAATAACCTAATATTTATAACTAATATTTACCCAACAATTTTTATTCTCGATTAATGCTATTTCCAAGCGCATTCAACTCTTCACAAGGCTCATACTTTGTTTTATACCCGACTCCATCAATGATTAAAAAAGGGTTATATGCATTAATTTCCAATTCACTCCCGTCCTTTTTAACAATGGTATAGATCACTGCTTGACCATTATATTCTGTATACGAATTATCCTTGTTATAGATAACTACATCATTTAGTATTTCAGTTAATTTAACAATCTCTTCTTCATTAAGACTTTTTGTGACATTCGGCGGTAGAAGTTTCACTGTAACTTCTTTTATTTCATTCTTTGTTAGCTTTGTAAATGGTTTTGTCCCTAAGTTAGATTTTATAATAAAAATAGATGATAATGCTATTACCACAACGCAAATAAAAAGTATCTTTTTTCTCATTTCAATTCTACCCTACATCTTCAATCTATATGGCAAATACTCAATAAAACGTTTCGCTTTAAACGTAAGTGCTTTTTGGCTTCGCATAGCAATTCCAATCTTTCGGTAAGCCGGAATTTCTAGCTCCTTCGTTATGATATGGTAAGGAATACGTTGTAAGATTAATTCTGGGAGGATACTGATTCCTAAACCATTTTCTACCATAGACATAATAGCATAATCGTCCCAAGTTGTAAAATGAACTTGTGGATGAAGATTATATTGTTCAAATATATTCGCAATTTCTGCATTTGTACCCTTTTGTAATAATAGAAATGGATAAGACTCCAATTCCTTCATAGGTATTTTGTCGAATTCAGCCAGTGGATGGCCCTCTGGAAGGACTACAAGCAACCTATCCTTTTCTTCTATGGAGACCGTTTCTAATTCCGTATCCGTCGGTAATCTTAAAAAGCCAAAATCAACTCGTCCTTCCTTAATCCAGGACTCAATTTCCTTGTAGTCGCCTAGTAAGATTTCAAAATCAATTTTCGGGTATTCTTGTTGAAAAGATTTTATCATATTTGGGAGCCAATGCGTTGCAACACTGGAAAATGTACCTATCCGAATTAGTCCAGATTTAAAATTATGTAATTCATCTACTTGTGACATTAACATTTCATGTTCATTGCATATACGCCTTATCTGTGGTAATAGCTTTAATCCATCCGAAGTTAATGTAACACCAGATTTTCCACGTTCTAACAGGGTAACACCCCATTCTTCTTCCAGGTCATTAATCATACGGCTAATACCGGATTGTGTGTATTTTAATTCTAGTGCAGCTTTTGTAAAGCTTTTATACTCTACCGCTTTAATAAATGCCATGTATTTATGTATATTCATTTTTATCACCCATCTGTTTTTGTCATGTTAACCATGATAAACATTCGTTTTTATTATGTATAAGCTTATGTTATACTACGAATGTTTGAAATTCAAGAGGAGATTATGAAATGAACGTGAAAAAATCCTATGTTATGTATTTGGCATCGTTATTTATGTTTGGTATGAACGGAATTGTGGCAAGTTTTATTATGTTGAGTAGCTACGAGATAGTATTTACAAGAACATTAATTGGAAGTTTGTTATTAATAATAATTTTTGCTATGACGAAGCAAAAAAAGAACCTATTTAAAAATAAGAAGCATGGATTTTACTTAATTACATCCGGCATTGCTATGGGTGCAAGCTGGTTATTCCTTTACGAGGCATACAACCTAATTGGCGTAGGCATTGCGTCACTATTATATTATTGTGGTCCAGTTTTTGTTATGGTATTAGCTCCCTTACTATTTCATGAAAAGTTGACTATGGCCAAAATAGTTGGTTTTCTTTCCGTTTTACTTGGCATGTTCTTTGTAAATATACAAGCATTTCAAGATGGAAAGTCCTTCATAGGAGTACTTTTGGGAATTATGTCAGCTCTATTATTTGCACTTATGGTAATATTAAATAAGAAAGCAAAAAGTATTACAGGCCTTGAAAACTCCATGTGGCAAGTGTTGACGAGTTTCTTAACGGTTGCAGTTTTCGTTGGAATGAAACAAGGATTTATCATACATATCGATTCAGTTAGTATATTACCTATTCTAATACTTGGTATTTTTAATACAGGGCTTGGTTGTTACTTCTACTTTTCATCCATCGGTAATTTACCAGTACAAACGGTTGCAATCTGCGGTTACCTAGAGCCCTTATCTGCTGTTATATTTTCAGTGCTGTTTCTTCACGAGAGTATGAGTAGAATTCAGATTATGGGTGCCGTATTGATAATTGGTGGTGCAGCCTTTGGTGAACTTTATCAATTATATAGTAATAAATTAAATATGAATCCAATCAAATCAATTTAATTTAAATCTACTTAAAATGAAAAATAAAGTGCAAGAATCTAGTTTAACCATGATTCTTGCACTTTTATTTAGCAGTCTTCCCTAATGAACCACTATAAATACATCCTAATAAATATACTCAGACATCAGAACCATAATTATACATTTATTATATCTCACACAAATTAAATAGTTATGAATAATATTAACATAAAGTTTGTACAGGAGCGAATTCAGTCATAACAACATACTCTAGGGACTGTTTAATTGCCGGTACATCTCCAGGTATCCATAAATAACCTTTCAATTTTAACTTTTTTATGCATAATTCTGATAGTTCTTTAAGTTTTTCTCTCTTCAGTAATTTAGTTTCGATAAATGGCGAAAATAAATCTTTTTTATCTAAAAAATGATATGAATTTAGATCTAACCCATATTTTTCTGGTTCCTTGAAAATTTCGGTTTCATTGTAAGGTACATATGGATAAATTTGGACTTCATTAGGCATTAAATCACACATAAATTTAATAGATTTTTTAATATGTTTTTCTTCTTCTCCAGGTAATCCAAAGATAAAACTACATCTAACTCTTAACCCTATTTTTTTTGCATTCTTAAGATTCAATAGCACTTTATCAATATTTAGATTTTTATTTATAATACTCTGAATATCATTATTAGCTGATTCAATTCCACAACTTATCTGAATACAACCAGCACTTTTCATTTTAGTTAACATTTCCTCATCAATCATATCTGCTCTAGTAACACAAGTCCATTCAATATCTTTTAGATTAGTTAATAATTCACATAATTCTATTGTCCTTTTTTTATTAATAGTAAATGTGTCATCTAATATAAAAAATTTTTTCATATTATATGTATCATGAAGAAACCTTATTTCTTCGTAAACCTTATTTATATCTCGGTACCTAACTTTATTTTTACATATTTGTGGAACTGAGCAAAATCTACAATCGAAAGGACATCCCCGAGCAGTAATTATACTCCATTGTGGATAATCTATTCCAAATCCTTCTCTATCAGGTAAAGGTAAACTATCTATATTAACACTAATTTCACGTAGCCCTGTATGTATAATATCATTATTTATAGTTTTATATAAAATGCCTTTTACACTACTTAAATCTTTATTATTATATAAAGCTAAACATAATTCCGGAAGCGTATCTTCACCTTCACCTAAGCATAATATATCAATATAGTCTCTAGTAATTATATAATTAGTATTCAACTCTGATGCTATACCTCCAACAACTATGGTTACATCTGGATTTTCACTCTTTATTTGCGATATATATAGCAAATTTTCTTTTAATGTTTCTTGTGAATGAAGTTGAATACATATAATATCGTATTCTTTTACCTTAAAAGTCAATATTAACTCTATATCTTTTGCAAAGTCGTAGCAATAAACATCAAAATCATTTATTTCTTTTAAACTCGAGCTAATCCAACAAAGGCCTAATGGTGCTGATAGCGTTTCATATACTTTATTATTATAATCTGGATGTATTAAAGCTATTTTCAACTTATTCTTACTCATTTTATAAACACTCCCATATCTTTTCTCATAATTTCAATTCTCATTTTTATTTTTTTTCAATTTTTTTGTCCTAGTTTTAAAATAATAATAAGTATGTTTAATAACATAAGTTCCACTTGAACCAAGAACAATCAATACTATTTCTGTTAATAATTGATTAAATTCATAATATTTTATTAAAAAATATACAGATAAGATACTTAATATAAGCATTATATTAAATAATGAAACTATTTTTCTTATAATCATGGTGAAATTATTAGTTCTTCCTTTATCCCAAGCCATTGAAAATTTTTCATTAAACCACTTAATTAAATTTATATTTTGTGCCATTTTATTTCTTATCTCTAATAAAGTACCTTCTAAACTAGTAATTGTTAATGGATCGTAAACAACCATACGCAATACTTTATCATCTATTAAAACACTTGTACATAAATCTACTGTATCAATGTCTGAAAATATTCTGATTTTCACATTTTTAATCCCTTTAAACTCTTTTTTCCATTCTTTTAAATAACTTTTTTGGATATTTCCTTTTATTTTACTTAAAATATCATTAGAACCCATCAGTAAAAAGATTTCTACGCCGTTCTTCGCAATTTTTTTTAATGTATCAATGAGCGCTGGATAAGGTGATGTATTTAATATAGGATATTTTATATTTTTTTGCGCACTACTCAATGCAGTTAAAAATGTATCATAATTATTTTCACTACCAACTTTTCCCAAACACCTAACAAACGCTTTTAGCTCTTGTGATTCTTTAATTTTTATTAATTCAATAGATAAATCTTTAATTGAAGACAACTTTTCTAATTCACTAGGAAAATCATCAACTACTCTCAGCATGTTATATCCATTACGCTTTTCACTCTTTATCAAATAATTCGATTTCATCCAGTATATTGCTCTTGTTATACTCTGTTCATTAAGAGAAGGGATAATTCTCATTAATAAACTTGGTATTTCTATCTCAGGTCTAACAAAATCGCGTAAATATAAAACTACTGAAACAGCCGCATAATCATATTCAATATCATTAGATATTATTTTATCTATAATATCCTTTTCATATTGTTCCATCATATCAAGATACATAATACTCACCTTTCATGAATAATTTAATTTTATAAAGATTAATAATTTTTATTTGGATTATTATATCTTACTCCTACATTATACATTTCTACCCTCAAAAGCCCAATATTCATGACATTTCTAATTAATATTACCAATTATTTCAATTAATTACAATATTAATTAAAATATTATGATCAAGATAATCACCAATATCAAATATTCTGATATTAGGATGTGAATGAGATACCCTTAAGGACAAAGAGGTGACCTAAAAATTCTCATACATGATATTAGCACATTCTTACCCATATTCAGATTTCAATAGTCGAAACTCCATAGAATTGGTAACATTTTTCGGTAATCCCTTATTCATTATCTCTAATACAGCTTTAATTTTTATATTATAAAAACATTTCTTCATCATTAAAAATGCACCTCTAATGTAGAATATAGATATGTAAATGAATTATTTTATATGTGAAAAAGGTAAAACAATGTCTATCTGCTATATCCCCGCAAACCCTTAGTTCCAATTTCTTTCAAATTGTTACATACACATCTCTATATACAATTACTTTAAAAGTAGTTGTATTAATATTTTATTAGGTTCTAAATATTCATTCTAATAAAATAGAACTGATACTCAAATTCAAACTACCTGCTGTTCCATAAACACGATAAAAAGATATACCTACATATTTACTTTGAAGTGTTATCAGAAACATTTCATAAAAAGCTAGAGCGTCAAACATTCGTTTGACGCTCTAGCTATCTTGGCATACAAATTGATAAGTTTGTATTATCTTTTTACCTTATAAGGTCTCATCATTTCATTATCTTCATGATCTAAAATATGACAATGCCATACATACCCTGGTTCTGTAGTCGGATCAAATGGGAATAAATTTTCACCTGGTTTGACACCACCTGAAGGAACATCCTGTGGTGCGAAACGTACTCTGATTCTAGTTACTTGATTTGGATTCATTCTTACCGTATCTTTCCATCCTAATTCATTATCATCAGGTTTGATTGGACCGTCTGAAGATAAAAATGGTTCGACAGGTACTTCAATCGTTGGATGCATTAATGGTACCATCCCGTTAACTTCTTCCCATTTATTCATATAT
>JARBTX010000045.1 GCA_029239975.1 Anaerocolumna sp. | reverse complement strand
CTTAAGCATAAAAAAATCAAAGCAATCCAAACACTTCTATTTGGTTTTCCTAGCCCTAAGATTGCATATACCGTGATTCCAGCAACTAGTAGAATTTTTTCGTGAACTTTAAGAGTGAACAACTCTTCATAAGCAACTACAAAAATAAAAGCAATTAAGAAACTATACCCAAATTCCCATCTATTACTAACATAAGCAAACCCATTCATTAGATACCCAATTGCTGGTACCATAAGAAAAATAGTTCCCAAGCAAAAAGCAATTTGTAGTTGTTTATAATGTTTACGACAAAAAATAATTAATATGGCTATTGGCGTAATTCCAGCATATGTTAATTGTGTCCAATACCCGCAGCTTACGTCAGCTGCTAAAAATTGATTTACCATTAAAACATAATATTCCAAAGGATAATGCAATAAATTGACATCATAACCTGTATTAAATCTGCCATTATTTAAAAACGCAATAACAACGGGTAAAAATAAAAAGCCAGCCAATAAAATTCCTAAGCAATAATATAACGATGCTCTGAAGGCAGTTCTGAAAAATTCACCCCATATAGATTTTTGTTCATCCTTTTTAAATAGAAAAAAGAAACGTATAACAGCGTAAATAAAAATAAGAATTGTAAGCATATAAAAAAAGTAAAAATTACTTACTGCACTGATAAAAATCATTATAATAAAAAGATATGGCTTTTTCTTAATTAGAATCTTTTCTAACCCGATAAATAATAGTGGCAAGTAGATCATTGGATTAAGAAAATAAGGGTGTCTCACCCCAGCATATAAAGCATAACCACAAAAAACATATATCAAACCACCTAGTACGGATTGAAATCCTTTTTTCTTCATGTAAAAACAATATAAAATAAAACTGACTCCGGCTAAACAAAATCTTAAGAGAATTAAATACTCATATACTCTTTCCATATTAGCAGTATTGCTAAATATAGTTAGAAATGTTAATGGGTCTCCAATCGCATAATAATTCAGTGTGGTTAAGGTATCAAACCCCATGCCAATATTAAAATCTACTAGTGGTGCCCCTTTTCCACTTATCAAATTTCTTAAAAATTCTCCGTAATACTTAAGTGAAGGGTAATGTTGATGAATACCATCGATATCCCAAACAAAAGATTTTCCGCTTAAACGAAAAGTAAAAAAGACGATAAATTGAAGTACTAGAAAGACTCCAAGGTAGGGTAAAAAATAATAAAATATATATGTTAGAAAATTACTTTTATCTATTTTATTTCGAACTGTCATATCAACCTCACAAAACCTTTATTTATATTTTTCTATTTTACATTATTCCACTAATTTACTCTGATAAACGATTAAATGAATAATATAATTGGCACGTAAAATTCTAATTTCTGCAATAAGATATATTCAAAAACTAAGAACATTTAACAACATAGGATAAAATTTTATGATTTTACTTTATATTTATGTATATCCATATATTGATAAAATTATTAGACACTACATATAATATATGATATAATTGTCCAACATAATAGACAATTTAGAAAGGTGGAATAATATGGCAATTAATAATCCTGTTGTAACAATAGAAATGGAAAATGGAGGTATTATCAAGTTAGAATTATATCCTGATATCGCCCCAAATACTGTTAAAAACTTTATATCACTCGTTCAAAAAAACTTTTATGATGGTTTAATCTTTCATAGAGTAATTCGAGGCTTTATGATTCAAGGTGGTGACCCTGAAGGAACTGGTATGGGTGGCCCTGGCTATTCCATTAAGGGAGAATTCTCCTACAATAATTTTGATAATACTTTGAAACACTCAGCTGGAGTAATCTCCATGGCAAGATCACAGATGCCAAACTCTGCTGGTTCACAATTCTTTATCATGCACAAAGATTCACCACATTTAGACGGATCTTATGCAGCATTTGGTAAAGTAACAGAAGGTATGGATGTAGTGAATGCAATTGCAGATGTAAGAACAGATTACTCTGATAGACCATTAGAAAAACAAGTAATGAAAAAAGTTAGTGTTGAGTTATTTGGTGAAACTTACGACGAACCAGAAAAAATGTAATAGATCACCAGAAAGGTGTGTAATCACATGATTAGGGAGAGAATCCAGTATTTAAGAGCATTAATGGCGGAACATAAAATAGAAGCCTTTATACTACCTACTGCTGATTTTCATGAATCAGAATATGTAGGTGAATATTTTAAATCAAGAAAATATATGTCTGGTTTTACTGGCTCAGCAGGTACATTAGTTGTAACCTTAACTGAAGCTGGTCTTTGGACAGACGGAAGATATTTCATTCAAGCTGCTAGACAATTAGCAGATACTGATATCACCTTGTATAAAATGGGAGAAGAATCAGTTCCAAGTATTGAAGAATTTTTATTAGATAAAATGTCAGAGAACAGTATTTTAGGTTTTGATGGACGCATTGTAAATGCCAAATTTGGTCTAAACTTAAAGGAAAAATTAGCGAGTAAAAATATATCTATTATATATGACAAAGATCTCGTTGATACCATATGGACTGAACGACCTGTTTTATCAAAAGAACCTGCATTTCTTTTAGACCTTAAATATTCAGGCAAATCTACTGCTGAAAAATTACAAAATGTCAGACAAGAAATGGTTAAAAAAGGTGCTACTGTTCATATAATCACTACATTGGATGATATTGCATGGCTCTTTAATATAAGAGGTAATGATATCGCATATAATCCTGTAGTATTATCTTATGCAATAATTAACTTAGAAGGAGCTTATCTATTTGTAGACCAAGAAAAGTTTGATTCTAAAATAAATGAACAATTTAGTAACGATCAGATTACTTTAAAAGATTACGAAGAAGTTTATGAGTTTGTTAAGACAATTTCTAAGGATGAAAAAGTTTTATTGGATTCAAAAAAAGTAAATTATGCAATCTATCAGAATTTAGATTCAGATATTAAAGTGATTGATACAGCTAATCCTACGGTTCTATTTAAAGCCAAAAAGAATCCAATTGAGATTGAAAACTTAAGAAAATCTCATATCAAAGATGGTGTAGCTTTTACTAAGTTTATGTATTGGCTTAAAACGAATGTTGGAAAAATAGAAATTACCGAAATTAGCGCAAGTGATTACTTAGAAAATCTCAGAAAAGAACAAGAGGGCTTTATTGAACTAAGTTTTGATACAATTTGTGCCTACAAAGCAAATGCTGCCATGATGCACTACTCTGCGAGTAATGACAGCAATGCAGTATTACAACCAGAAGGTCTTTTATTAGTAGATTCTGGTGGTCAATATTATGAAGGTACAACCGATATTACAAGAACAATGGCACTTGGTGAAGTCAGTGATGAAATTAAAATGCATTTTACAGCAGTGCTTCGCAGTATGCTAAATTTAGCTTCTGCAAAGTTTTTACATGGTTGTATAGGTCAAAATCTTGATATTCTTGCAAGAGGACCAATCTGGGATATGAATCTTGATTACAAATGTGGTACTGGTCATGGTGTAGGTTATCTACTAAATGTTCATGAAGCACCAAATGGTTTTCGCTGGAAAAAGGTACCAGAACGTGATGATGGTTGTGTCCTTGAAGAAGGTATGGTTACTACGGATGAACCTGGAATCTATATTGAAGGTAGCCATGGTATTCGTACAGAAAATGAATTAGTATGCCACCAAGGTGAAAAAAATGAATATGGTCAATTTATGTATTTTGAACATATCACTTTTGCACCGATTGATCTTGATGCAATTGATGTATCCTTATTAACTCCAGTTGATCGCAAAAGATTAAATGACTATCATGCAGATGTTTTTGAGAAAATATCTCCATATCTTACTTCTGATGAAAAAGAATGGTTAAAAAATTATACTAGAGCTATCTAAGAATAATCTAAACTAAAATACTAATACTTATTATCATAAGTATTTAACAGACCAAGTATATCTATATTATGCTTGGTCTATTTTTTGTAATATTACGTATTGACACATTTTCTATTCTCTGCTATACTCATATCAATTTCATAGTAAAACACTAGGAATGAGAAAGTAAACTATAGAAAAATCTAACAGAGAGCTTTTCAAGGTGAGAGAAAGCAGATAGATCATAGTCGAACATGGCTCAGGAGTGGCGCACCGAACTGTAATCTTACACTTAGGCTGCGACAGGGATGCCTGTTATAGCAAGCGAGTATAATCAATTCTCATTTGATTGACGTACTCCGAGAGATTGTTATTGAAAAATAATGATGAATTGAAGTGGTAACACGGGTGATACAGCTCGTCTTCTTATTAAAGAAGGCGAGCTTTTTTTATTATTATTTATCGATTATAGGATTCATAACTCTATTATTATAGTGAATACCTATTCTTTACAAAGAAATGTTAAACACCTGATTCTTTAGACGAGGTAACGAAACAGTATTAACTACATTAGAAGGAGGCTATATAAAATGGATATCACTACAAAATGTATTCATGGAGCAGAAAACAAAACACATAACACAGGTGCAATTAGCGTACCCATATATCAATCAGCAACGTTTGCTCATCCTGGAGTTGGACAAAGTACGGGTTATGATTATTCAAGATTACAAAATCCTACAAGAGAACATTTAGAAAAGTTAGTTGCAAATTTAGAACAAGGTATCGATGCAATTGCATTTTCAACTGGAATGGCAGCTATCACAACCTTAATGGAATTATTTACAAATGGTGATCACATTATAGCCTCTGGTGATTTATATGGTGGTACCGTAAGATTATTTCAGCACATATGTGTTAAGAATGGCTTAACGTTTGATTATCTAGATACAGGTAATCTAAAGGATATTAAATCTAAAATCCGAAAAGAAACCAAAGCAATTTATGTTGAAACTCCAACGAATCCAATGATGCAAGTTACTGATATTGCAGCTGTATCAAAACTAGCAAAAGAACATGGCTTAATTGTAATCGTAGATAATACATTTTTAACTCCTTATTATCAACTTCCTTTAACTTTAGGTGCTGACATTGTACTTCATAGTGGTACGAAATATTTAAGTGGCCATAATGATACGCTGGCTGGTTTTCTAGTGACTAATAGAGAAGATTTATCTGAAAAACTTAGATTCCTTTATAAAACAACTGGTGCCTGTCTCTCACCTTTTGATAGTTGGTTACTTATTCGTGGCATTAAGACCCTGGCTGTACGTATGGACCGCCAGCAAGAAAATGCAATAAAAATTGCTACCTGGTTAACAACACAAGAAAAAGTAAAAAAAGTATTCTATATTGGTTTACCAACTCATAAAGATTATGAGTTATCAAAAACGCAAGCAACAGGATTTGGTTCAATGATATCAATCGAAGTGGATACAAAAGAAACTGCTGTTAAGGTATTGGAACGAATTCAACTAATTCTTTTTGCAGAAAGCTTGGGTGGGGTTGAAACTTTAATCACTTATCCTATGTTACAAACACATGCAGATGTACCTATAGAAGAACGCTTAGAGCGTGGAATTAATGATTGCTTGTTAAGACTTTCTGTAGGCATTGAGAATGTAGATGATTTAATCTCTGATTTATCTGGGGCACTAAATTAAATTTTTATAGGTAAATGCGAAACCATTCTATATATAAAATTTATCATAAGGTTAATACGAATTTTGTAACTTTAGTTATAACAAAATTGAGTTACAAAATTCAGTTACAAATTTAATTACAAATTTAGTACAAAATTGTATTATCTGTGTGATAAATATTTATATTTTTGATGTTTCGCAATCACTTTAAATCTAGATATTAAATGGAGGTATATATGGCAATTGATTTTAATAAAGTAGTTGATCGTAAAAACACCAATTCACTAAAATACGATTTTGCAGTAGAAAGAGGCAGAGCTTCTGATATATTACCACTTTGGGTAGCTGATATGGATTTTTCTACTGTTCCTGAAGTAACCGATGTACTTGCAAAAGCAAGTACACATGGAATCTTTGGTTATTCTGAAGTTAAGAGTGATTATTTTGATGTGTTACAAAATTGGTTTTCAACTCATTATGAATGGGATATTAAATCAGAGTGGTTAGTAAAAACACCTGGAGTCGTATTTGCAATTTGTATGGCAATAAAAGCACTAACCAATAAAGGTGATGCTGTTCTGATTCAAAGACCTGTGTATTATCCATTCTCAGAATCCATTGTAAGTAATGAGAGAATTTTAATAAACAGTCCACTTATTTTAAAAGATGGTAGCTACCATATGGATTTTGAAGATTTTGAAAATAAAATTGAAGAAAATAACGTTAAATTATTTATCCTATGTAACCCACACAATCCTGTAGGTAGAGTTTGGACAAGAGAAGAATTAATTACACTTGGTGATATTTGTATTACGCATAATGTCTTAATTGTATCTGACGAGATTCATGCTGATTTTATTTATCCTGGACATAAGCATCTAGTATTTGCGAATCTAAAAGATGAATATGGTGCAAATACGATTACTTGTACCGCTCCAAGTAAAACCTTTAATCTTGCTGGATTACAGGTATCCAATATAATAATAAAAAATAAAGATATTAAAAAAGCGTTTGAGGCTGAAATCGTTAAAAGTGGTTATAGTCAGTTAAATACCATGGGCTTATTAGCTTGCCAAGCTGCTTATCAATATGGGGAAGAATGGTTAGCTGGTTTAAAGAATTATTTACTTGATAATTTAACATATGTAAAAGAATTTCTTCAAACTCACCTACCAAAATTAAAACTTATAGAACCAGAAGGTACTTATTTAATTTGGATTAATTTTGAAGAACTGAATCTAAATGAGCATGAATTAGAACATTTAATAGCAAAGAAAGCTAATCTTTGGTTAGATCGTGGAACTATGTTTGGCCCAGAAGGAAAAGGATTCCAAAGAATTAATATTGCTTGCCACAGAGAAACCTTAGAAAAAGCCATGAATCAATTAAAAACTGCAATCGATACATTATAATCTACTAAAATAAAGACTGATAAAACAATATATTTACTTACATGTTGTATTCGTATTTTCATTCATACTCCCCTTAATTTCATTTTTGTAATTAATTGGATTCTATGGTATAATTTAATTACTTTAACTAGGCAAAAGTATACATTAAATTTGCATTTATTTATATACAATTTATATGATTTTTGCAAAATCTTCCTGTTTGGTAACTGAAGCCAAAAATTTCATATGAATTGTTTGATAAATATGGTAAACCATATCGTTACAATTGACAATTTAACTTAAGGATTGAAAGGAGAAACGTATGTCCATCGTAACACCAGTTTTTAATTTTAACGGTAAATGTGAAGAAGCTATAGAATTATATAAAAAGGCATTTCATGCAAAACTAACCATTCTTTTAAGATATGCCGATGCTAAGAAAGAAGACTTAAACCAACCGCTAACGGATGAAGAAAAAAATAAAATTTATCATTCAGAACTTTATATTGGTGATCAAAGAATAATGTTATCTGATAATTTAGATTATAAATTTACAAATAGTACTTCTTTATTCTTAACGGTTACTCTTGAGACACCAGATGAAGTAAAGGAAGCATATGAATTATTAAAAGATGATTCCACTATCATTTATCCAGTACATAGTACAACATATAGTTCCTGTCTCTTTTCACTCATTGACAAATTTGGTTTCCGTTGGGGTGTTATGACGGAAACAGCTTAAGATATTACACTTGTAATAAAATTGATAAATAAAAAATTACTTATAATTTAGGCGTGAAAAAGTATCCTTTTAACTTATGAATCTATCCATAAGATGGAATATTCCTTTATTCACGCCTATACTTTTTATAGTTAATTTCCTATTAACTTTATAGTTAAGTTATTATGTATATTTTAGTTAACTTGTCATAAGAGCAATTTAAATGTTTCTTTATTCTCACTATCTTTCTTTTCATTATTGTTAATTAACTCAACTTTATCAAATTCTTCTTTATTATTAGGATTTATCATAAAGAATTGTTTATATCTTAATCCATTCTCATATTTTGTATCATAAGTAATTGTTAATATCTTATCCGCAATACTAAAAGAAATATTTGAATACCAATAGTCAACTCCATTAATTAAGATATAATATCGATCTTCGGAATCACTATTAAAACCATATATACCGTTTTCTAGTATTTCATTCTTATCTTCCACTATCTCTTTTATTTTCTCATTGCTTAATAAATCATAATCCATTCGATAAACAATACTACTATCCTGTGCTGTTGGTTCACTTTCTTGCTTCGTATTATCGATTTCATTTATTGGCTGTTGCTTTTCAACATTACGAACTGAATCATTTTTTTTATTGTAGCTTACACCAATAATTACACCAATAATTACAACAATCATTAAAATTACATAGCTGGAAAAGTATCCTTTAATCTTTTTCATTCTCATATTCTTTTCTTCCCTTATTATTCTTTATACTTCTTTGAGACATGAATAAAATGATTGATTTATATTAATCATTACATTGTATTAAAGTAATTTTATAATGATAAGTATTAATAATAATAGATTTTATAAGGTGGTTTAAATATTTATTTACTTAAGGCTCCCATGATATCTTCTCTCATATCAATTACTGCTTGTCTAGAAGCATCTGCAAATGCAGTTGGACCGTAATTTTTATATGCATCTTGTGTATACGCTGCAATGATACCACGAGACGAATTTACGATAGCTCCTAATCCATCTTTATTAAAATAATGAACTAAATCTTCTGCCTTACCACCTTGTGCACCATAACCAGGAACTAAAATATAAGTTTTAGGCATGAGTTTTCTAAGTATCTTACCCATCTCTGGATAAGTTGCACCAACTACTGCTCCAATGTAACTATAGCTTTCACCCATATGAAGCTCTCCCCACTCTGCAACCTTCTCTCCTACTAATTCATAAAGTGGTCTACCATCAACTAATTTATCTTGGAATTCACCACTAGATGGATTTGAAGTTTTAACAAGGATAAATAAACCTTTATTTTCTTCTTTACATACATCAATAAAAGGAAGTACGCCGTCAGAACCAAGATATGGATTTACAGTAATAAAATCTTCGTCAAAACCATAATGAGATTTACTACCAACTTGTACTTTACCTAAATGTCCTGTTGCATATGCTGCTGAGGTAGATCCGATATCTCCTCTTTTTATATCACCAATTACAACCAAATCTTTTTCTTTGCAATAATCTACAGTCTTTTTAAATGCTATTAATCCTTCAATCCCAAATTGTTCATACATTGCTATTTGTGGTTTCACCGCAGGAATTATATCGTATGTAGCATCAATAATACCTTTGTTAAATTGCCATATTGCTTCTGCTGCTCCAGCTAAGGTTTCACCATATTCTTTATACGCTGCATCTTTAATATGCTCTGGAATATAAGATAACATAGGGTCAAGTCCTACTACGATTGGTGCTTTGTTTTCCTCAATTTTCTTTACAAGTTTATTGATCATTTTATTCCTCCACACTGCCGAACACCGCGAATTTGGGTGTCAGCACAAATTTGCTGTGAGAAAAATCATTATTTTTCACACTATCCTCCACGTTGCTGAAACACGTGATTTCGCGTCAGCGTAATATTTGTAATTGAATTATTAACATCCAATTGTGAATAAATCCCTTGTGAAAAACCTAGATATTTCACACAATTCCTACCTATATTCCTGATAAACCACTTCACCGGAAACAATGGTATATTTCACTTTTCCAACTACTTCTTTTCCATGAAATGGTGTATTTTTACCTTTAGAGACAAATCCATTCACATCAATTTTATAGCTTTCATTTGGGTCTGCAATAACAATGTCTGCAATTTTTCCAATTTCTAAACTGCCCTTATTGATACCAAGAACCCTAGCAGGGTTTAAGCTCATTTTCTCAACCATTTGCATTGGAGTCAGATATCCTTTGTTAACTAATTCTGTCATAGTTAAAGAAAATGCTGTTTCAAGCCCTACAATTCCAAAAGGTGCAGTCCTAAAAGATTGCTCCTTTTCTTCCATACTATGTGGTGCGTGATCTGTAGCTATCACATCTAAAATATTTGATTTAAGCCCTTCTTTTAACGCATCAACATCTGCTCTACTTCTTAATGGCGGATTCATCTTATAATTCGCATCGTCGTTTGGTATTTCATCATCTGACATTGTAAAATGATGTGGGCATACTTCACCAGTCACTGGTAATCCTTCTTCTTTTGCCATTTTTATAAAAGTAACACTTTTCTCTGTAGAACAGTGACATAAATGAAGTTTTACTCCGGTTTCTTTCGCTAATAAAATATCTCTGGCAACTATTATGTCTTCGACGGCATTACTAATTCCGGGAAGATCAAGTTCCCTAGCCTTTTCACCCGCATTAATAACTCCGTTTTTAACTAAATCTTTGTCTTCACAATGTGCAAATACAGGTATCCCAGCTAAATTTGCCGCTTTCATACCTTCAAGATAAATGGATGTGTTCATTACGGATTTGCCATCTTCACTGATTGCCACGGCACCAGCGTTTGCCATACCAGATATATCCGATAGCTCGGTACCTAACTGACCTTTTGTTACCGAACCAACTGGAAGTATGTTTATAACTGCTTCCTCTTTTGACTTTAACTTAAGATATTCAACCATATATTTATTATCAATGGTTGGATTGGTATTAGGCATTGGACAAATAGTGGTATATCCACCTTTTGCTGCTGACATAGCACCAGTTGATATTGTTTCTTTATATTCAAAACCTGGCTCCCTAAGATGCACATGCAAATCAATAAATCCAGGCATAATATACATACCGTTCGCATCAATGATAGTATCTGCTTCTCTATTAATAGAAGGTTCTACTTGTACTATTTTATCACCGTCCACAAATAAATCGTAGTTACCTTCTAATTCATTACTTGGATTAAGTAAATATCCATTTTTTATTAATAAAGACAATAAAACATCCCCTTTCTTGCTTAAGTTAAAGTATACAAAACTAATTATTCTATAATTCAGCTTTATCGATATCTGCAAGTACCGCTTTATTCTCAATATAATTTCCTAATTCATCTTTTGTTACCCATCTGAAATCATTTAATTCTTCGGATAAAAGTATATCATCTCTTGTACTTACACATAAGAAACTAATTCCTATATTACATACATCTCCTACCATAAAAGACCAAGTATATAAAATTCTATTTACAAATACAGACAAACCCGTAGTTTCAAAGATTAACCTTGTAACACCTTTTTCTGGCTGTTCACCAAACTCTAGTTTACCATCAATAAATTCCCATTGATATGGGTCAACAATTCTATCATCATACCATCTTTCCACGATCAGAAATTTATTTTCAAATTGTACAATACCCTTCACCATAATCTTGTATTTTTCCATAACGAATCCTCCTCTTATGCATGTTTTTTAACCATAAAATTCTATTTAAAAATTACTTTAACATATTATAACTTAACAAGCAAATGAATACAACAAATAGGTTTATGTATGTAACATTTTTCTAGTATATATTTTGAAAAAAAGATAATGATAATATTACACCATAATACAGTGTTTAATTATTTATATATTTTTATGCAAGGAGGTTTCTATGGATAATCCATCTGGTTTAAATACATTACCACCGACCCTAGGATTACTTCTAAATGAAAATATAGAAGCGCAAGACTACTTCTATAACATGGATGAAGCTAGTAAAATTGAATTGCTCCATTATGCGAACGATTTTCAGTCAAAGGAAGAACTGGAACGTTACTTATATTATTCGAATAATGATAATTTCAAATAAATTTCCAATTGTATATATCAAAGCTGCTATATTAAGAATTTTTCTTAATATAGCAGCTTTGATTTTTTAGTTATTAATTTTATGATATAATTAAAATAACTATATTATCAAATATAAAATAACAAATTTTCAAATTATATACTACATTCATAATAGCCAATTGCTAAACATCAAAGAAACGATATTTATCATACGATGAATACGTGTTTTATAGCTAAATCTTGCCCGTAAGAGCAACTGAAGCTAGAACATTCGTATTCATTGTATGATAAATTAGGTAAACGATATAGTTTCGCAATGATCTAACTACATTCATAATGCAAAAAGGAGAAGGAAATGGCACATATATTAGTTGTAGATGATGAAGAATCCATCAGTAATCTTATTGTAATGAACCTTTCTATGGTTGGTCATACAAGCAACCAGGCATTTAATGGCTTAGAGGCTTTAAATATTATAAAAACTGAGCATTTTGATTTATGTTTACTAGATATCATGCTACCTGGCAAGGATGGATATGCGCTTCTTGATGATTTTAAGAATGTTGGAATCCCGGTAATATTTTTGACTGCAAAAGATTCATTAACTGATCGAGTAAAGGGATTAAATCTTGGTGCTGAAGATTATATTGTAAAACCATTTGAAACCTTAGAATTACTAGCTAGAATCGAAGTTATATTAAGAAGAAATGGAAAACATAAACATAATTTTAAATATAAGGATATAGAAGTACGTTTTCCAGAACATATGGTACTAAAAAATAATCAACCGATTGAACTAACTGCACAAGAATTTTCACTTTTAGAAATATTAATACAGAATCGAAACTTAGCACTAACCCGTGAAAAATTATTAGAAATAGGTTGGGGGTACGATTATGTAGGTGAGACTAGAACGGTTGATATGCATATTCAAAGACTTCGAAAAAAACTGGATTGGGATGACGTTATTAAAACAGTTTATAAATATGGTTATCGTTTGGAGGTACAATAGAATGAAACTTAGACTTAAAATATTTTTAAGTATATTAATTGTATCTTTAACAACACTTTTTGTTAGTAATGTTATTCTAATAAACAAGAGCCACCTTGCAAATATTAAAAGAGAACAAGAGCGCTCCATAAATGAATTCGAATTAATAAGATCATCTATTTTAAATAGTGTTGCTCTAGAATCAAGTACAAATACACTTAAAACTATTGTAAGTAGATACGCCGAGTATTACGAACAAAAAGGCATTTACCTTTTTATGTATCATAATGGCACCTACATCAATAATTTCCCAAATCTATTTCAGGATAAAGATTTATCTAATTTAACCTTGGTTACCGATAATCAAAAAATGGTTCAAATTATGAAAAAGAATTCGAATTATTATTTTTATGTTTCAGGATTAATTGATGAAACTTCAGTATTAATTTATGCTCGTGATATCACTGAAATATATAGTGCAAAATATCAAAGCATTCAATTATCTGTAATTGTAGCACTTAGCTTTATTATTTTATTAAGTATTTTCTCTTATATATATTCAAAATGGATTACGAAACCAATACAAGTACTCCATAAAGGAGCTGTTGCAATTTCATTAGGTGATTATGGAGTTCGTATAAAAGAATCTAGGGATGAATTTAATGTACTTGCTGCAGCGTTTAATCAAATGGCACAAGCTGTTGAGAATCGAACTTTTGAATTAGAAGAAAAAGCAAGAGAACGTCAGCAATTTATTGATGATTTATCCCATGAAATGAATACTCCGCTAACATCTATCCAAGGTTTTGCAGATTTTTTATTAAGTGCAAATGCAACGGATGAACAACGATATAAATCCATCGAAAGTATACGTTCAGAAGCCAAACGTATGAAAGATATGTATACGAAATTAATGACATTAACTTATGCAAGAGAACATAACATAGAGCTTCATAAGGTTTTGGTAATTGATATATTAGGTGATATTAAAACGACTCATGAGATCACTCTAAAAGAACTTAATATAACCCTTGTCACTATAAGTGAACTAGAATTTCTAACCGTTGATAGAACTCTCATTCATATGTTATTAAGTAATTTAGTTAAAAACAGTATACAAGCAATGCAAAGTGAGGGTACTATTACAATCCATGTGTACCAATCAAATGACAAACAAATCATTGAAGTTACTGATAATGGAAATGGTATACCAGAAGATAAACAAGCAGATGTATTAAAACCTTTCTTCCGTGTAGATAAATCAAGATCAAGAAAAACAGGTGGTGCAGGACTTGGTCTTACTATATGTGCAAATATTGCCCAGCTACATCATGCAGAATTGGTTATTACCTCAAAAGAAGGAATTGGTACTACGGTAAAAGTGATTTTTCAAAGTAACACTTAGTCACTATCAATTCTAAAAAGTGTTTCATGCCAGGATCAAATTTACAACTTTGTTACAACTTGTTGGTTTTTCTGATAAATCTGTACTTTATACTTATTTACAGATAAACATATAAATAATTTATCAAAACAAATTAACAAAGAAAATGAGATTATGTGAAACAAAAATTTTTCACATGGCAAAAGGAGAATTATTATGAGAAAAATATCAATTTTAGTTTTAATGATGGTTACTGCTGTTAGTATGTATGGGTGTGCTAAATCGGATGTAGAAAAACAACCTGTTACCATAGAAGATACCGTAAAAAATGATATCATTAGCGTAAATACAGGTGATACAAAAACTACAGAAGATACTGTTGATAGTAACAAAGATGTGGATGTAGATAATAATGACAAAGAAGTAAATAATGAAACAACCAATACAAATCCTTTCAGTGAAGCAGATGAAGTATTAACATCTGATAATGATGGAACTTCTGAACTTGTTATTGAAATAGAAGGTATGAAAGAAACCATTCAAGGTAAGACACATAAAAGTACAAAAGGTTATTCTATCACTTACGATGTAGAACGATTTAAATATACAGATTTGGATGGTGTTGATCAATTCATAGCAGAAAACCCTGATCCTGAACTTTATCCGTATGTATATCTTAATATAAGTAAAATGGATGGTACTACTACAACAGACGCTATAACAGAAATAAAAAATTCGATCTCAAAAGGCTATGAAAGTGTTGAAGAACTTAAGAATATCACAATAGGAAATGATTACAATGCTACTGGTTTAAAAGCCAAAAGTGGCACTGAATGGAATTCTAGTATAAGAGAATACTATGTTATCCAATCTGGTAATTCAAGTTATATTATTGAAATGCAATACTTTTTAGAAGCTGCAGAAGGATTTGGTACAAGAATGCATGCAATGTTAGATACATTTGAATTAAATTAATATATTAGTGTTTCAAAAGTTGAAGCGTGTTGCAAACAAGAAGTTCGTTTACAACACGCTTTATCAACTCAAAATTACTGAAGGGCTTTTGATGGGGTCGTAACAATAGCCCCCTACAGCAAAACTCTATTTAGCTACACTACAGCTTGGCTTCATAACAACATTTTCTGAATAAGGTATCGTAAATGTACGGATACCGCTTGAATATGGAGCAATGTCATAATGTTGAAAGTATATGACAATTCCATCTGGTGTTAAATAAAAGTTATTCACATTAAAATTCTCTATTACAAGCTTTGCGTAATCATCAAAATATACATTATTTCCTTCCGAGATTTCTTTATTAATTTGATTTATAATATCCGTTGTTAAATACTTCTTGTAATCAAAATCATCTGGAAATAAATCACTCAACGTAAGACGTTTACGGCCCTCTAAACTCCAAGTATCTGAAGTTCTAGTAGTCATTCCATGAGCTCCACCAGTATATTCATAATTATCGAAATATAAACTAATAAAACAATCTTGATTTAAGGTAACGGTATACTCTGTAACTACTTCATAAGGACGCACCGGATAATCATTTGCTATCGCATTTTCATAATCCGCAATTGACATTTGAAATAACTCTGATAGATGTACCTTTTGATACATGTCATTTTTTATTTTGTAGTATTCATTTAATTTATATATAAATACTTTATAGTTATCACAAACAAATTGAGGGTATTTTATAGTGTAGTTTAAAAGTTTTTCATCTTTATAAACTAACTCACCTTTTATTATATTTTCGATGATATCTAAGTTATATGGCAGCATATAAATCCTCCATGCTTAAGCGTGAAAAATTTTAATTATCACACTATTCTCCCAGAATATACTTAAGTTAAGATATGAGATATCATCATAATGTGTTACTTATTTCTTACGTTGTTTCGTCCGTGTTACTTTATGCACCTTTTTTCTCTCTTCTTCCTGCTTTTGATATTCAACCAGCTTTCTAGTCTCTTCTTCTAATTTCCTTTCACATATTTTTGTTAAATCTTGTAATACTTCCTGTTGCAACCTATCATTTTCAAATGTTAGATATTTTTCAAATGAATCCGGGTATTGAAAAATTTTAGTTGACTTTGATTCGAAGAAATCAATTTTTATATGATTACCTAATACTTCAATTACTTTTCCTTTACCAAATCTACTGTGTAATATCAATTCATTTACCATAAAAACCCTCCATACGAGTTAACTATACTATTAAAATTGTAAGTATCTGTAAATCTATTATACCAGATAATTTTTCTTTATGTAAGTAATATTTTTATTATAGTCAGTAAGTTTGGTGATTTCATCTTATATTATCATTCATTTTATTGTGTAATTATAACTAACAAAAATGTGAATCACTGGTTTTTATAAAATAATTAATAAAAATACCAGAGGTTTTTAACGACTTCTGGTATTTTTATTCTAACCTATAAATAGTAATTAGTATAATAGATACTTAGATTTATCTAAATCTTTTACGTATTTTTTTCAATATAAAAAAAGCACAGAGCATCATGAAACAAAACAAAAGAAAAATGAAAATTACAACAGTACTATATCGTGTAAACGGTAGCAAAAGCCCCCATATATATTTAGTGTGTATAAGAATATATAATTTCCAACTTATTTTTAAAATGATAAGCATGATTAAGAATATACTCATAATAACTATAAGTAATTTCATCACAACAGGAAAAGATTTATGCATGATAAATCAGCCTTTTATTTTTAATATATGAACTGCTATGATTAGGTATGATACCTTTTATCACAGGAAGAATTTATAAAAAAATAACCTTTTATTTATTCATAAATGTTGTAAAAATTTTTAGTAAAGGCTTCCAAAAATGTGGATGATGTTTAAGAATAAAATCCTTTAATTCTGTTTTCGTTATTGTATCTGTAATTTTTAATATATTATCTCCACTAGGATTAGCTCCAATTGCAGTATGACCAATTGCTGCTCCGCCAATTGCTAATTTTGCTGCTATTGCTAAACCACCAACTGAATATAGCCCAATAGCTAACCCACCAGCAGCAATTACTCCTATAGATAAACCTCCGAATGCAAGACCACCAAGTGCTAATCCTGCTAGTGCAATTAATCCTATACCACATCCACCAAGACTAATTCCACCAAGGGCTAACCCACCCAAGCTGATTACTCCAATTGATACATTACCAATTGCTATAATACCTTTTGCAACCTGTAATCCATATCCTGTCTTAATGTGAATGAGTGGTATTTTTCCTATTTTAATCTTACTTTTATATTCATAATTGCAATAATACCTTACAGAATTAAAATTGGACTTAAATAAGAACTCTTGATTTGTAGAAGTTTCTTCAGGAATTACATTTTCTTGTTGCATCTCATTTACTTGATTTAATTTTTCTTCTCGAATGTCATATTCATTACGAACCAAGTTATCTACTGTAACTCCGAATATATTTGATAGAATGATTAACTTATTTAATTCTGGGATAGACTGTCCTGCTTCCCATTTGCTTACTGATTGTCTTGAAACATTTAACAAGTCAGCTAACTGCTCCTGAGAGTAACCCTTTTCTCTACGTAATTCAACTAATTTATCACAAAACATCATTATTAACACCTCCATCCGTATTTTAACAAATATGGTACCATTAAGCAACCAACTAGCACTTTACAATCTGTCAACTGATAGTTGCACTAATAAAAAAATCCCTTATAAGGGATTTTTTTAGACAATTACTCTTCTACATTCTTTAACTTAATCGGAATTAATAAATCTAATTGTATAAATTTTGCTTTCTCATTACTAGGTTGATAATAGGAATAAGCGTTTAAATGTTCTTCTAAACAACCATTCATTCCAAATGGTTCTCTACTATCATATTCATATTTTTCATGATTCATTATCCACTTATAAAATAATTGCCACTCGTGAAAATCACCCATCTTAATACAATGAGCTGCATATAAACCGCCTTCAAACTGCTTTTTCACCATTGGTTCAGATACAAACATATCATCTGGAATGGTAACCCAAAACTCATACCCATAGGTTTGACCATTCATTTGTGGACTAGAATTATTAAATCCATATACTCTAAGATCTGGTTTCATTTTGTGTAAATTTACACTTTTAATAAAATCATCTAGTACTTTTCCAGAAACATCTTCCGGATTATCACCAAAATAGTGACTTGCTGCTACCGTAGCAGGTGGTAAATACAGAATTCTCACATTCCTTAAATTTGTAAGTGATTCATTGGCTTTGTTTAAATCTTCCATTGATCGTTCCTCCTTAAATTCTATTTTTGAAAGGCTTAAGGATTCTACGACTTTTAATAGTTCGTTATCATCGAAAAGATTTAACTTTACATCTACTTCTTTGTGAATATTTAACTGAGACACAAATCGTTGTAAAATAGTTCGAATTGTAGAAAGAGCTGAAATTTCACAATCAAGTGCTTGCATATTCTCCTGAAAGATTTCAACAATCTGATTTTGTTCTTTGTCTTTTAGAATAATACCAATCTGCTTTAACGGAATGCGCAATTTACGTAAGATAATAATCTGCTGTAAATTTCTTATTGCACATTCGTCATACACTCGATAAGCGTAATCTACTTTCTTTTGACTTGTCAAAAGTCCTATTTGTTCATAATATCTAAGTGTCCTTGTTGAAATATTGAAGCCTTTTGATAATTCGCTTATAGTCATTAAATCCATAACGTTATCCCCTTTCTGAGTTCAGTATAAAGGACGACACGACGTCAAAGTCAATGTGAAATTAATAAAAATATTTTTTATTATTAACTTATGTTTGTATCTTTTTATGTTTCCATCTTTTATGTATCTATCTTTTTGTATCTATCTTTTATGTATCTATCTTTTATGTATCTGTTCTTAAATTCTATTATACTGTATAAATATAATTTTTTCATATCTCTTTTCTATTATTTATTCGACACGATATGTTTTAGAAATCTTATATCTACCTAAAAAATTTCTAAGGAAGCATTTCTAATAGCCATTTTTTCTATCACTTTCAACAAACTAACACTAATGAATAGATAACATACACCTAATCCAACTTCAGATAGCATTAAGTTCAAGATCTGTGAACTACTATTACTTGTAAATAGTAGATTCGCTGCTTTTATACTTCTCGTAAGCGGAATGCAGTTAGAGATAACTCGAACAAAATTAGGCAACATAGTAATAGGAAAATTAGCACCAGTCAATATTGCTAATACATACGCCATACAATTTAATAACAGATGCATTTCACTAGTAAGAACACCTAAAATACCTAAAATCATACCAAAACTACAAGCTGAAAACATAGCGATTAAGGTTAATAATAAAAATAAACCTATATTAATGTGAGAAAGATCAACATGAAATAAGAAGGATCCTATGATGAACCCTACCATAACACTAATAAAAGATTCAATCATAGGAAATAAACCTTTTTGTATCATTGCCGCAAGTTTACTACTTGGGGATACCATAAGAGAACGTAATCTTCCATAATATCTTTCACCATGAAACGTTGTTCCTAAAGTAAATACACATGTATTTGTACATAATAAAAATGAATTTCCAACAACCCAATACGTAAGTAAATTCGTGTTAAATCCATAAGATGCCATAATACAGTACATAATTAAGGTTAATATCGGAATCATTAATTTCATTAAGATGAATTCTTCAAAATTGAATCCAGAGTTCTGCCCTTTGTAATATAACCAAGCTTGCTCAAAAAATCTTTTTACCATCTAACTTACCTCCAATGTTGCCTTAATTCTAACTTGTTTATCAATGACACGATAAAGTATAGAAATTCCAATCAAATATACTAGATTCATTACAATTAATACATAAAGTGATGCTTTAAAATTGTCTAGATTCATTTCCTTATTTAGACTCATTCGAATTAGTTTCACCGCCCAAGTTGGCGTTAAGCAATGGCTAATTGACTGTACCCAATTTGGAAGCATTTCCACTGGAAATACAAAGCCACAAAGTAAGGTAATTGGTATCTCAATGCAATTCATATACAATGGTGTCTTGCGTGATAATGTCAATATGTAAGCTAGCACTACAGATATAATCATGAATGTTACAATAGCTGCTGCAATTGCAACGAATAAATAGAGTACATGATTTATTCTTATAGATGCTTTAAATAATATTTTAGCAGTTATGAAAGATATTAATAATGTACTGAGAGCTAATAGTGTATTTCCTAGTACTTTACCCCAAATAATGAGACGAAAATCAGCAGGTGCAGAATAGATAATAGAAAGTGTTCCACTCCATCGCTCTCGGTTTATATCACCAGCAGAAGAAAAACAAATACACCCCCATAAACCCATGAGCCCAGCACCCATGACAACATATGCTAGGAAGTTTTCTTCACCAGAATTCATGAACATATAATATATAAGGATCGTATTTGCGATAGGATTTGCAATCAAGCAAAAACGAAACATTGACCTTGCAAAGGAATTTTTCATTTGTAGAACCATTGTATCAATTATTACAGTTGTTTTTGCTTTCATCTACACTGCTGCCCCCTCTACTAGAGAAATGTAAACATCTTCAAGCGTGATTTCTTGCTCATCATTATTGTTACTATACTTACGCTTAAGCTCTTTGGGTGAATCAAGTGCAATTATCTTTCCTTTTTTCATGATTGCAATCCTATCACAGAGTTCATCTGCTTCATACATATAATGGGTAGTTAATAACACTGTTTTTCCTTGTTCCTTCAATTTCCGAATAATATCTCGCAGCATTCTAGCTCCTACTGGATCTAGTCCAACAGTAGGCTCATCCATAAAGATAATTTCCGGATTATTAATTAATCCCCTTGCAATCTGAAGCCTTTGAATCATTCCTTTTGAGTAGGTTTCTACTAATAAATCTGCTGATTCTGTTAATCCTACTAGCTCTAAAAGTTCTGTTATTCTACGCTCTCTAATTTTTGTTGGTATTAAGTAAATGTTAGAAAAATAGCGTAAGTTATCTCTTGCAGATAATCTACGATATACACCCATTTCTCCACCAAATATGAAATTAATTCGATTTCGAATCATTTTTTCTTCACCATATGTATTGAAACCTAATACCTTGCATGAGCCACTTGTTGGTGCTAATAAGGTGATTAACATCTTGATTGTTGTTGTTTTACCAGCCCCATTTTCCCCTAACAAACCAAAAACTTCACCTCTTTGTACAAAAAAACTTAAATCATTGACTGCAGTCACTGTAACTTTTTTTCTTTTTATCCATCCTTTTTTTGTATGATAGACTCTCCTTAATTTTTCTACTTTAATGACTGATTCTTCAGAAAGTTCTTGTTCCATAGCTATACACCTCATTTTTTCAATATTCTTTTTATGCCTTCGAAAATACTAATTTACTTTTTTAATGATATCTAGTTCTAGTATAATCTTGTTCTATCACTATCTAATTAGATATCAATAGAATATATTAAATTAATATTTATGTCAAGCTCAAGGTGATTAATTTATTCCTAATTATTGTAATACTTTTCAAATTTTAATATAATATCGTTGACAATATAGCCCTAACTAATTAAAATTAAACCATAATTTGTAAATAGAACTGTATTACTATAAAACATTTATTCTATAGCAAAAGCAATTTATCTTATAAATAATTTAGAAAATAAAATGTTAATTATAAAATTGGGAGGTAGTAATTTGAAAATAATTAAGAATATAATTAAAAATGAATTGTATTTATTAGCATTTCTGGTTCTTCAAGAAATTCTTCGTATACTGATGAAAGCAGGGGATTATTTATCTGTAAGTTTAAAGCAATCCGTAATCATGATTATAATTGTAGCAGTTTTATCTGTTATTCAACAAGTAATGAAAGAAACATACCATAAAAATCAAAACAACCGTAAAAAGATAAATTAGTTACTATATTCATACTATTTTTCACAAAACAAAATAAAATTTAAATTGATGTATTTGTCAACATATATATTGAGTATTTAACAAAGCAAAAAACTTTTATAAATTAGTTTAATTTATAAAAGCTTTTTTATTGTTTATTTATTTGTTTCCACCAAGGGCTTCTGTTAGTTTATCAAGTAGCTCCTTACGAATTAATTTATTAACACTATAGTACTTTGAATTTTTGATTTTCTCTTCATGAATAATCCCAATACTACCTAGCTGTTCCATGTGATGGGATAAGGTAGAAGTTGCGATCGATAACCTACTTGCTATCTCTTTGCCGATTAAAGGACCTTCATTTGATAACAATTGTAAGATGGAAAACCTTGTCTCATCTGAAATAGCTTTAAGGATTTTAACTATATCTTTTGTCTCTAAATTACTTTTATTTAAAGAATAAAATAATATTTGATTCTCGCCCATATACCTGACACATCGATAGGGAGAATATATACTAGGCATAAAATAAAACCGTTTATATGGACCCCTTCTTTTAAATGTTTTACCCATCAAACTTTCTGAATACTCTAATGGTTCCTTTTGTTGCAATCCAGCTCTTACCTTTTCTTCTTCTTCTTTTAGGAATGATTCTATGGATTTTATCTCAATCTCAAAATTATCTGTCTGAAATTCTTTCGTACAAGTAATTAATTCTTTGATTACACGCTCTGTCTGAAGAAACAAAATCTCAAAAACAAGATAAGGTACATTTTTTTTAATATATGTTAATGAATCATAAAGTTCTATACAACTTTTATTCTTTACTGCTAACTCAAAATCTTTGATTTCTCCATCACCACCCCAGAAATAAAAAAGTAAGGTTGCTTTATCCATTTCTAATAATTGTTGTTCAAATTCAGATAAATTAAAATTCTCTATCTTAGAATTTAATAGTAATTCGATTATACCAAGACCTAAAAACTTAACTTGTTGATGTAAACTATATAAAAAGTAATATTTTTTCTTTATATGTTCTACGAATTCCAAATCATATGTTTTTTCATAATAAGGGTTTTTCGTTTCTTCACTAAGTATGCTCGTAGCTGCATAGATAGCTTCTATTTCCTTAGAATAAAAGAATGTACTTTTTTCATTTATATTTATAAAATACATCGTATTAAATTCCTCCTAACTGTTGCTAGCATACCATAGAATAATTCAAATTGACGTAAAAATACATCCATTAATATTATCCCCTATGAAATTTTAATCTCAATCACTAGATATTTTTATTTTTACTATTGTAAATCTACAATATACTTTCTTGATGGTTCATAGAATAACCGCCTCTTGTAAACTCGATTGTTTCTAACGCTTTTTCTTTTATCTCAACATTACTTAATTTTTTAACTACTCCAAATGGTTCTTTTAAGGAAAGTTCGTCACCTTTTCCTGATATTACCCATAACACTTTGTAGCCCCTTGGTTTTGTTATCAACTTATTTTCACCTTTTCCATCCGTAAAATAAATTAACAAATTGGCCTTGTTATAATTGGCATATTCAAAAACTGGATTAAATTTTGTACTTCCTTTGATATTCATTCTATCTTTAATATCCTTTTGGGATTTAACTTTATATTCACGCCTTATTTTATCATCACACTCAAGTATGGTAATTTCGTAATTATAATTTTTAACAATGTTAATTACTTCAATCATTGCCTGTTTGAATTCTGAATCACTAATGCTTCCGCTTATGTCAATGGCGACAATGATTTTTGCTTTATGACTCCTTAGTTCACCACGTAAGTCTAATCGTTCTGGTTGCCTTCTATTTCTTCTTGTGATTGTCTTCTTTTTATTACTTTCCACAGTCCCCATCAACCGATTTAAATATAAATTCCAAGGCAATTCACTCCTGTTGTCCTTTATAGCTGATATCAAACTTTTTACATAGGTTGGAATCTCACCTTTTTCAGCAGCTTGTATAACCTTCTCAGTAAATTCTTTTATTGTTTTTATATCGATATCACTAGATTCATCCCAAATATTATGAGTGTTTAAGACATTGTATTCTGTTTCTATATATTCATCTTGATTATACTCTGAAGGATTCGTTTGATTATTCTTTTGAATTTGTTCATTATCCTCCTTTAATTCATCTCCCATTACATCATCAAAATCAAAGGTAGTCTCTTTAAGTTTATTTTCTTTCTTATTTTCTGTTAGTTCATTTTTTGTGTTTTGTAAATCAATAGAATTTAACTTGTCCACATAGTATTCAAAAGACTCATATGGCTCTAATTTTAAAGGATAATTCTTATTTACCAATTCTAAAGTGGTGGCGTTGGATGGTAAATCATGCAAATAATTATTTACTACAATATCCATTGCCATATTAATAGCTAATGTACCATAACTACGTTTCAGATTCTTAGCTCTTAGTAAATGCAGGGAAATAATATGAAGTATTTCATGCTTTATAGAACTCTCCATCTGTTTTAAACTAAGATTTAAGAATATGAAAGGATTAAAATAAATTACATACTTTGCTCCTTTAAAATTTACCGCTGTAGGACTACTTATATCAAATCTTATTTCCCTAGACATTTGAAATAAAAAATATCCATAAAAATTATCGTTATCTTCCATTAAGCTAAAGTTAACCTTATCAATAAGATCAAAAAACTCATTTTGAATATTTTCAGGAACTTCTATAATAAACTTCTTAGCAAGATGTATCGCTTTTGTATAAGTATCCATTATTTTTTTGAAGCGCTTTTTAAGTTCATTCACTTGATTATCAAAATTTGTGCCCATACGTTTCCTCCTTTCCCACTATTCCATTCAACCATAATATTAATATTGTCATGTATAGGAACATGTTAAGAAATTATCACCTACCATTACCCCTTAATAGAAACATAAGATTCAAAATATAAATTAACAAAACCATCCTGTTTAATTGCTATTTGATATACTTCATCATAACTACTTTTAATATCTTTCATAATCCCTATTCTTAAATCGATTGGGTATAATTTTAGTAATTCAATTAGTTTATGGATGGATTCATTCACATCAATACTATTATTTTTGAAATTTGTATTTAAGCTTTTTAACACGTTTTTGCAAGATAAATAGAGTCTAGTATGGCTTTCCCCTTGTATTCGATCCAATAACGCTTCTGAAAAGGAATCACCTACAAATACTTCATCATAAGATATCAGTGGTTTATAATCGGAATCCATAAAGTTTATAAATTCCTGTGCAATCAACTTTCCTACATTTCCTTTTAGAACATTTAAAAATACAGATTTCGGTATTGTTTCTTGCTTCTCTTTATAAATTTTATAAGTTTTTGATATTCTTTCATAACTTCTTGGAGTTGCTCTTACGTCATCTTCGTTGATTTTATGCAAATATTCTGGAAATGTGACAATAAAGTCTATTACCTTTTGTTCAAGCTCGGTATCCACAGCCCAGGAAAGCCACTGGATATAATCTGGCTCCATAAATAACCATACGAAACGATTCTCCTGAGCAGCATCCATATCTACAACCTGGTAATCAAACTCAGAACCATATTTACTGGAAGGATTCATGGCTGCCAATATTTTAACGTCTTCATTTAGCTGATAACCATTAATTTCTCTATTTAAAATCAAATTCATTAGCTCTTGTTGAACGGTATGTTCGCAACGATTAATTTCATCGATAAATAAAAGAACCGTATTACCTTTTGCTATTTCTATATCTATTTGCCTTAATTTATGATGAATCGCATAAACAGTAGTTTTTCTTTCTGTCTGTTCTCCGAAATTATCTATTCCTACAAATGTCTCAATGGTTGGTAGTCCACCAATTTCTCCTTCTTTTAAAAGATTTCCATCTATTACAATTAAACTCCAATTATTAACTTTTGCAATTTCTTTGGCTAGTGCAGTTTTACCAATTCCGCTGTCACCAACGATTAATGGTACTTCTCCTGTTGATAGTACTAACTCAACACTATTTAATGTATCTTTAAAATTCATTTTGTCTCCTATCTGTATACCTTTGCTATTCTATATTATAAATGGTATATTCACCATTACTTTATCAAATGTAAATCACTCTGTGATTAGTAATTATCTTCTATCGTTTCTATAATTTATTTTTATAGTGTATTTTCATAATTTATCTATATCACCTTTAATTTATCTATATCATCTTTAATTTCTCATCCACAGTTATTCTTTTTGCTTTTTTGCTACCGAACTTGTAAATAAAATTTATTTTGTCCATATCTGACATATCACTGTGATCAATGGTATGAAAATTTAAATAATCTCTAACAAATTTTTCTTCAATATCTTCTCTTGATAATACCTCTTTTAGTACTTCTTCTAACTCATCCTTCGTAATTTCTTTCATTATATAATTTATTACTAAAATGTTTACTTTTAAGAATTCAATCATTTTCTTCTTATCTAAGTTTTTTATAAATTTTATTGCACCTTCATTATTCTTAACTGCAATCAGTTCAGCATTATATGTAGGTGAACTAATAAATCGTAATGCCTCATAGCTTATTTTTACTGCTTCTTCTTGTACACTTTCATAAGGTTCCTTTATAAATTTTATGGCATCATAATTTTTTCTTACTGCTAATAATTGTAATTCTTCACTTGGATTATTTACATATTTAATTGCCCATCCAGCCTGATTAATCGCTAATTTGATTACCTTATCTGTAGGATTTGTTATGTATTCTAAGTTAATCCAAGCATTATTTATCGCTTTTATCATCATATCTTCCGTTGGGTTTTCTATAAATTTAATGGAATGAGCATTATTTTCTAGTGCTAATTCCTGCATCTCTCTGGTTGGATTATCTATATATTCTAACAATAGTCCATTCTTCTTCACTGCCACCAACTTCATCTCATCAGTAGGATTATTTATAGATAATATAGCATTAGGATTTTTATTTATCATTTCAATAAGTTGTAATTTCTCCATACTGTTCCTTTCCTTTATAACTTTTAAAAAATAAGAAAATTTTATCTGATAAAGTATTTGTATAAATGTAATTATACCATTATACCACCATATAAAAAAAGAACCAAACAGAAAGTTTGATTCTTCAAACATGCAAAGATATATTTTACAATTACTATGTGCAATGCTATAGATCCATTATAACTTACAATGCTATGGATTAGAGTAACAATCAAAAAATAACGCAAAACATGATTCCAACGATGATACCAGCTATAAAATATCCTGCCTTCTCGAGTTCTCGTGACAATTTTTCAGGGTTATTTATTTTTTCACGTTTTATTCTATCGATTAAAAATACTACTAAACCTATCATTGCAATCAAATTAGCTCCAATAGCCATTGCAACAAGTATTACACCTATCTTAACACGCAATATTAACAAAATCATACATAATAATGCCAATGACATTGCTATAATAGCAACGATTACTGCTTTCTTGCCAGTTTTACTAAATTGATATTTTACTTCCTTCTCCATCTAAATTCCCCTTTTGATACCTTATTTTATTTTATGATTATTCTACTCTTCGCTTTACTATCTACTTACTTTGAATAAAAAATTTGAATTATAGTAATAATCCGATTATTCTTTCGATTTCATCATTAAACATTCTGTTATACCATTTCTATAAAGATTAGGAATATCACCTATAGCAATATATCCTATACTTTCATACAATCTTTTTGCATCTGGATTAAAATCAGCTACTACTAAAAATAGTTTTGAATAGTTTTTAAAATAAACTTCTTCAACGTACTCCAATAATATCTTCCCAATTCCTTGCCTACGATTTTCGCTTTTCACAGCAATGATATGAATATAAGGAAAGGAATGAAAAATCCCATCTGTTATAACCCAAACAAAACCAATGCATTTGTTATTATTATCTATAGCAACATATATTTCTTCTTTACCAAAACCTTTTTCTAATGATTTTCTAGCACTTCCATCTTCAGAAAAATATCTTCTTCCTAGTTCTGAATCAACTAATGAAATCTCACAATCATCTATATAATTTATACTTCCCTTTATTACGGTTATATCCATCCTATAAACCCCTCCATAATATATCTTAAAAGCGATCCAATTAAAATTATAGTTTGTTAAATTTAATATACATTTGATACAATTTTACTAACTTCAATTAATCATAGCGTTTTCCGACTGAATACATGTGTAATAAGACATTATATATTTATTGTTGATAATTCTATATATTTATCATAGTTCTCAAAATAATTGATCCATCCAGAGTACATTTCTTCCCCTGATATTCCAAACACCTTTTCATAATTCTCGCTTTTTATGAGTTCTAAGACTTTATCCCATCCATATGTAACGCAAATATATTCAATATAGGTATGAGCTAAACTATAACCACCCATATTTGAAAACTTAATCGGATTTCTTGTTTGTATATCAGTATATGATGGTAAATGCATAGAGTTTTTATACTTACTATTTAGGACTTCTCCATTGGACAAATATAACGCTAATCCTTCTGTAAGCCATAATTGAATTTTAGGATTTAATATACTGGCATAACCATGAACCATTTCATGTAGAACAGCATTTTTTATACTATCATAATTATGAACTTTACCTGGGTTAGCTGGTGATGTCAAAATCACATTTGTTCCTATATTATCTCCTATATACCAATCAAGTCCTAATAATGGACCAATAAAACCATACTTTTTCATTTGCATCGTACTTTGATTATCGTAAATATATATATTAATATTCTGTTTTTCTGTGAAACCTAATCTATCTGCAAGATCTTTTGCCCGGGTATCTGCTAATTGGAATATATCCTTTGCTGCAGCAATCTCACTTTCATAATATACATCAACCCAATTACCTTCTAGTCTGCGCATGCCTTTTGTTTTAAGATTCCAAGTAGGTATAAAATTAATAATAACAAAAACAAGTAACAATACAATAACTCCCAATAAAACTTTAAATAAAACCTTAGTCTTTTTCAAATCAATTGCTCCCTTCAAATATGTTATTAAGCAAATGTATCAATAGTGTTATGCAATACATAATGCTTTAAACATTATCTGATTTAATCACAATTTTTAACAGTAACTAAGGTAATGATTTAGGTATGACTTCAGTCATTACCACGATAAAATGTACTATATTTAATGACTATGGCGGTTCTATCCTTCATTCCTATTTTGTCATAAATAACGGATACATAATTTTTTACAGTTCCATTTGATAAGCAAAGCCTACTTGCGATTTGTATGTTTGTATTACCTTGAACAAGTAATTCAAACACTTCTTTTTCACGTTCTGTTAATTGTTCTAATATATTATTTAATTCATTTAGCTCTTTTTTATTACTCTCACTGGTATGAGTTTTCTTTTCATCCAAGATAACTTCATATAGTCCATGAAAGAAATTCATAAACCGTTTACAAAGCATATACAATAAAATCGCAGTAAATAAATATTGCATAATTCTTGGTAAAGCACCATATAACATGATTGCTTTCCATCCGTGGAAAGGTTCTATCCATGGTTGAAACAAATGAATACTAGAAATCAAATGTGCAATTAGTATATTAAAAATGCTAACAATTCCTGTATAATACATCACCTTTTTTTCTAGATAAAATGTTGCAATAATTGTTGGAACAATAAAAATCATTATTGTTTGAAACGTAAAAACAATGTAAGAAATACCTGTAACTACAATGACACAAGTAATAAGAAGATATTTAATCCAGTACTTATTCATATGCATGAGATTTACTAGTATTATAGGTAAAATCAAAGGTACCATGGATGCCAATACAAAACCATTCACCAAGTCATTATTAATGTTAAATATACCAGTCCAACAAAATATCCCCATAATAAATATAAACTCAAAAAAATATAAAATAGACTTGGATACAACCTCATTTGTTTCAGCTTCATTTTTCTTATAAATTTCAATCATTTTATCACCATAATTTATCTGTAGTATTTTTAAAAAAATAAGATTTATTATCTATTGCTCGCATTGTTGCCAATATACCATCTAGATAATCGTATTCATGTTACAATAATTCTGATATATCTCCCGTTACTTCCATTTTGCACTCGTTCCATTCTAAATCACGTACACCAATCTGCGGAGCGACAATTGCTCTTCCGGCACCATGCACTCGCCTATATTCGATTAAAGTATCATGCAAATCATTTATAACATCTTTTAACCTGGTTATCTCAGATTCATCAACAGGTTCACTAATCTCATATAATTTAGAATTACCTAACAATAATATATCTTTAATCATGAATAAGCTCCTTCCCAAGCACTAAATCAATCGGATTTTTCCTTTACATGGTTTGTGTAGTATATATTACTTTTCTAATTTATTATATATTTATAAATATTTGAAGTCAATTAAAGTTGGAAAAAAGTGTATAAAACTTATAATTAATAATTAACGACTGCATTTCATTTCCTTCTCAATAAGTAATGCATACAATGTAATCCATTTATTTGGTTTATTTTTTGCTCCTGGCTTAAACGCAGGTACTGTCTTTGTTTTTGATAATCTATAGAAACCATCTGAATCTCTCCTTAAACTTAAATACTTCCAACCTTCTTGCACAGCTTCACTTTCACCTTGACCTAATATTGATAATGCATACATTAAATTCTGCACTCCTACTTGAATAGCATCAAGTGGGTAAAACGTTTCTGTCATTACTGGAACCATAATGGAACTCATATCATCGGTTCTATAGAATATATTTCTTTTTGTAAAATAGTTCACTAACTGCTCTTCACATTCAATCTGCACATCAAGTAATTTAAGTTCTGCAAGTAATAATAAATATCCAAACGTTATCTTTACACAACTTTTATGTGCCTTTGCAGGATCATTTATTTTCTTATTCTTACTAATACAACCAAATCCTCCATCGCTTTTTAACTTCATAAACATGGAATTTACTTCTTCTTTCACAATAGGTTCCTTATAATATCCTAATTTTACTAGATTTCGTAATAACAAACCTTCTCCACACATCATTTTAAATCCTATTTCTTCTATTAATGAGAATACGTAATCGTCAATATCCATATCCTCTCGTGTAAGTCCCCATTCAGCTAAACTTATTAATGCATCATACTTACCCCACTTTTTCTCACCTATTAATTTATCCAATGCAATTTCATATAATGATGATTGTAGTAATTCTTCTTTTGCTTTAATCACATCTAGATTATTATTATCATACCCACACAATTCTTTTAATGTTCTAAGCTTAACCTCTGGATGTGTACCTTCTAATAACCATTTTATTACTTCATTTTGTTGTTCCATCTTTTCTACTACCTTTCTAGATTTTTAGATTTTTATTTTATTTATAGCTTTCTTGTTTCTTTCCCATCGTTTCTTATGTAATAATAATGCCTTAACTTAAGCTATAAAAACGTTTATCTTTATTTTGTCTTTCATATACCATTATACAGATATAACCTGACAAGTGATGTCAGGTTATAAAATAATTTATTTATTTAATAACTTAATAGTTTATTACCCATGCAATCTTGGTTTAACTGAAAATCAATTAATATTAATATATATTTAAGCATTTCAACCACTAATCAAAATATATATGTTTTAGCATTTCAATTAAGCAATCACCAAATTATTTTGTTTTGAGCATTTCAACCATTTATTCACCAAAATAATTCTGTATGGCTTTTGCAACATATATAGCACAACCATTTCCATATTGGCTGTCGGTTGCCTCTGCCAACTTTTCATTTTGCAAATATTCTTTTGCTAAATCAAGCAATATTGCTCTAGCATTATCAATCTTAAACATATCCTTATATACGTCTGATAGATCTTTCACAGCTTCGATTTCTAAATCCATATTACCAGTATCTCTTGCTAGTATCATTTTCTGATATACTTTATCATTCTCATTTTGTTGACGTGTTAGTTCCTCTTTCTCACCAGTAGACCCTAGGACCGCTTCCATAATTTTTTCTTTACTGCCATACCATTTTAATAAATCTGCCATTGACTGCTCATTTTGGAAGCCTGTGTATAAAATTTCACGATATTTTTCTACACTACCATATTTTTTAATCTGTTCTTTCAAATTTTCTTCGGACATACATTTTAGAGTATGATTGATAATTAACTGTATATCATCGTTGCTAAATGCTTCAAAACTCATGGTATTAACTCCTTTCATTACATCGTTTATTAAATCAATTAGGCCATTCAAACGGTTACGCTTTTTCTCCAACAAGGACTTTTGGGTTATTAAAATTTGTTCTTTATCAAAATCAGGATTTTCCATAATTTTTTTAATATCAACTAAAGGTATTTCTAATTCCCGAAAGAACATAATTTGCTGTAATTTTTCCAATGCTTTGTTGTCATAAAGCCGATAACCTTTCGCTGTTAAATCTGTTGGTTTCAACAGTCCGATTTCGTCATAATATCTCAAGGTTCTAATGCTTACGTTAGATATTTCTGACATCTCTTTTACTGTTTTCATTATAGCCTCCTTTCGGTTTTATACTAAACCGTTACGTAACGAGAGAGTCAATATATTTTTTTAACAATTATTTTTTTTCTTGGCTATGTTAAAGAACATGTTGATAATATACAATTTTTAAGGGAACTTGTTAAAAGTTTCCTTAATGCACATTTTAAGAATATTTTGTATTAAGTTTACTGTTGATTATGTTCATTTTGAACGCAAAAAATAGTGCTCTCCTTCATATACATTGCCTTCACAGAAGTCAATCTTTAATAATGTATTCCGCCTTTCAACAGCTTGAGGTATTGCCTTAGTTGCAATCATATCAACCTCAAACAAATCAAAAAAGTTCTCGTTACAAACACTAAATATTTCGTTTAAGTAATCTGCATTTTCGTATTCAGAAGAAACA